>CAYFTD010000301.1:0-6615 GCA_964345915.1 uncultured archaeon | reverse complement strand
TGTTTCCGAACTGGCCTTACATGTCAAAGGCATGGAGATTCCGAACCACGACCCTCGTGCATTTGCTGGGATGGCAACTGTGTATGCTGTAGCATCAAGAGGTGCAACTCATCTTGAGGGTGACATGTATTCAGTAGACATGGGCGCCGATGTACGTGAGCTTGGCATCAACTCAGGAAACCGTCTAGAGAACGATGCGAAAGGCACAACATCCGCAAAGGCTCAGGACTTCAGAGCGTTCTTCGACTCCGTAATCATGTGCCATTTTGCCATTGTTCCACCTTCTACAATCGTTGACCTATTGAATCTGGCCACGGGAGCGTCGTTTGAACTTGAAGACATCCTGAAGGTTGGAGCCAGATCAGTCACCATGAAGCGCTTGTTCAATATCAAGTGTGGCCTCACCGGTGCTGACGATAGCCTTCCCGAACCTCTGTTTCGTCCATTGCCCGATTACGCTACAGATGACTTTGTTCCTGACATAGACCTGCAATTAATGGAATACTATGAATACAGAAAATGGGATCAGACCACTGGACAGCCTAGCATAGAGGCCCTTAAGGAACTGGATCTACAGGGCTAGACGGTCAAAGACCCCTAGTTCTGTTTGGTGTGATTCGATTTATCCTCAAGGTCACAGCATCTATACTTGCGAATGCCGAATCCTAATGCATATATCACATCTGCTCTCGAAGTCAATTGGTGCAGGACTTGGAAGAGAAGAAGGATCCCGCCAAGATTAAAGAGTCCCTTGATGATGTAGTCGACAGACTTGAGCAAGACCCCAAGTCAAGCAAGAGCTGGGGCAGCTCCATCACAACGAATCGTGAGAAATGGGAAGAGCTCAAGAAGCGAATAGGGGAGAAACAATCTGAGCTGAAGCGTCTTGTCATGGAGAAGAAGGCGGGGACAATCGGTGCAGGAGAGTTTGACAAGAAGTACCGTCAGATACAGGAAGAGCTAACAGAGCTGGAGTTCGAAGTCTACAACATGCGGCTTGGAACTTCTGTAAAGATGTGAAACCCAAGTAGGGTACTCCTCAATACTGCATCGTGTACGAACACCGAGGGCGGACTCTAGTGGAACTGTCGGTATCTTTAAGTGCGAGACGAAGACTTCTCGGATTCCAAGGTCGGTGTGAGAGACCGTGAGTGACGAGATTCACCTGTACGAGGCTCCTGAAAGAAGAGAGATAGTACGATCAACAGTCGTGACTGTTGTTTTGACAGCGCTATTGATGATGCTCGGACTGGCCTTCTGGGCCTGGTCAGAACCTGATGTCATCGCCACAAGTCCGGTCGGAGCACTGAATGACATCAATCCGTTCCTCACGCTTATTCTCGAGATTCTGATTATGGCCGGCGTTTTTGTATTCCTCACAGTGACTGCGGTCAATCTGAGACTCTATATCACAAACATCAGAGCGGGTTGGGGGGAGATCATCCTCCTCGTCATAATCGCGACCATCATGACCTTCCTGATGTTCGAATCTGGTGTTGCAACAGTGACGTTTCTTCTGTCACTTGCCTTTGTAGTATACCTCTACTTCTTACAGCAGGACTGAGGTCTTCGCCCGGAATTTTGGACGTGTACCAGAAGCTTTATGAGTCTAGGCCAACGAAGGCCGAATGAGCTTGGCTGGCACAATTGCCGAGGGCGAGCGAAGACAAAGCAGTTTGACGGCAAGTCTCCGGAACTGCCAGGTGTTGCCCACTAGTAAGAGGCTCTGGCTTCTGGTAAGTTGCATTGTTGACTACTTGGAGGAAGCAAACATGCTTAGAACATCGAAAAGTTTTCGGAGGCGTTGACGATATTCGGTATAAGCGGACAAGGATACGATCAAAGTACTTCCATCTTCAGTCCCGATGGACGCATATTTGCCGCAGAATATGCCAAGAAGGCCGTGGAACAAGGAGCCACCTCAATAGGCATACTGGTGAATGATGGTGTTGTGCTTCTTGCAGAGAAGAGAGTATTGCCCCTTCAAGAGCCCGACTCTGTAGAGAAGATCTCCAAGATTGAGGAACATGTTGGAGTCGCAACCTCAGGATTCATGGCCGACGCTCGTAGGTTGGTTCAGCAAGCCAGAAGAGAGGCACAATCATATTGGCTTACCTATGAGGAGCCAGTGCCTGCCGAGGCCCTAGCCGAGCATATATGTGACTTGAAAGCGAGGTTCACCCAAGCTGCCCGAGGGAGACCGTATGGAGTTGCGATGATAATTGGGTCTGTTGACTACGACAACACCCCAAGGCTCTTTGTCACCGACCCCGTGGGCACGTACTGGGGCTTCCTGGCCGCCGTAATAGGTCGAGGAAGTTCGCGAGCCGGTGAGCTTCTTGAGAGCAGGTACAACATGGACAAAACGCAGTCGCTTGACGAAGCAATTAAACTCGCTCTAGACGCACTACGACAGGCAACAGATGCCGAGCTGACTCCTGATAACGTAGAGATTGCACGAATTCCAACGAGCACAGGTGTGTTCTACAAACTCACGTATGATGAGATAGGAGCCTTTCTCAAGCCGTCCAGAGCTAAGGCACCAGAATAGGAGATGAATGCCGTTTGATGGGCTCAGGGAAAAAGTCGGGAGAGAAATGGCTAGAGCTGGATGCAGTAGTCATTGGCATGAAGAAAGGGCATCTAAGGTTCGAGCTCTTTGTGGATCCTGACCTTGCCTTTGAGTATAGGAGAGGAGCAGACATTCCCATAGAAGACATTCTGAAGAGCTACGATATCTACGAGGATGCCAAGAGAGGTGAGCGAGCCTCTGAGGATCTTGCTGCAGAAGAGTTTGGCACGTCGGATGTGTTCGAGATAGCTTCAGAGATCATCAAGAGAGGCGAGTTCAGACTGACGCACGAACAGCGAAATCAGCTAGTCAAGGAGAAGACAGAGGTAATAATCGAGAACTTGTCTAAGCGGGCGATGAACCCTCAAACAGGACATCCCCACCCGCCGGACAGGATTAGACAGGCAATGGAAGAGGCCAAGGTCAGTGTCAATCCCTTCATCAAAGTTGACGAGCAGATACCTGGAATCGTGAAAGCACTTCTTGTGATCATCCCGATATCATTTGAGAGTGTCAAACTCCAAGTCACGCTACCAGCAGCATTCTCGGGGAAGGGTTACAATATGGTCGCAAAGACTGGGGTCATCAAATCTGAAGAATGGTCCCAAGATGGCTCTTGGTCCGGTTTGATTGAGATACCTGCCTCGAAGAGACAGGAGCTATACGATGACCTAAACAAACTCTGTAAGGGGCAAGTGAAGATAGAAACCGTTCGATGACGGAACAGACAATACATTATGATTCAATACAAAGATTTGGAATGAGGGAATACATTGGCAGTATACTTTCAAAAACGAGAAGTTGTGGTCCCAGGACAGTTGTTAGCCGAGGGAAGATATCGAGCCTCGTATGGGACCTGGAGTGATGAAGAGGGCAAGATCTATTCAACCTTGGTTGGGCTTGCTGAGTTGCGTGGTAACACGGTGAAGGTGGTGGCACTCGAAGGAGTCTACATTCCTCGAGAAGGTGACCTAGTGCTCGGCACTATCACAGTAGTAGCCGGTAACAATTGGAAGGTTGATATCGACTCTCCGTATATCGCATCTCTTCACGCGAACAATGCACTCCGAAGACCCTATGCAGATGACATATCACAGTATATGGACATTGGAGACGTGATTGCAGCAGAGGTCATTGCATACGATAGAGCTACTGGCCCATTCCTCGGCATGAAGGGACGCGGACTGCGGAAGCTCACAGATGGAATGGTTTTGAAGCTTAGCCCTGCAAAGATACCACGAGTAATCGGTAGAAGAGGCTCCATGATTAACATGATCAAGGACCAGACTGGAATTCGGACTATGGTGGGTCAAAACGGTCGAATCTGGATACGCGCTCCCAACACGGAAGTGTTGCGCCTAGCGATTAGAGCCTTCAAAATGATAGAGGAACAGGCTCATACCTCAAAGCTCACGGATAGAGTCAAGGAGATGCTTGCGGAAGAAATGTCCCAGTTGAGCGGCGAGGAGAAACTGACAGAGGCCTCTGAACACGAGGAAGAAACGAGTGAGCCCGAGGCAGCTGAGAAATCTGCTACAGATGACACATCTGCTGAGGCAGGTGAGCCCGTGACGGCGGAAGCACCTCAAGAAGATAAGGTGGCCGAGGAAACTACTGATTCTGCTGCAGAAGAGAAAGATGATGAAGCAAATGAAACTGAAGATAAAGAAGTGAAAGACAAGGAGGAAGTGAGCAAATAATGAGTCCAGAACAGAGGCCCGAATCCCTTTTGAACGCAGAGGGCCTTCGATTCGATGGTAGAAGACCTGACGAACTACGGCCAATACAGATGGAAGTTGGGGTTCTAAAGGCAGCTGACGGGTCTGCATCAATTAGACAAGGGAAGACCTACATCTTAGCAGCTGTCTATGGGCCTCGTGAATTGCATCCCAGACATCTCACACTCAACGACAGGGCATATTTGAGAGTCGTCTACAGAATGGCCACGTTTTCAGTGCCGGACAGGAAGAGACCAGCACCGTCTCGCAGAGAAAGAGAGATCTCGATGGTCATTGCGAACGCACTGCAGCCGGCCCTCTTCTTGGAGGAGTTTCCAAAAGCAGTGGTTGATGTGTTCATTCAGGTGATCCAAGCGGACGGGGGTACACGATGTGCTGCAATTAACGCGGCTTCTCTGGCTCTCGCTGATGCTGGGATACCAATGAAGTCCCTTGTGCCATCAGTAGCAGTTGGCAAAGCTGAAGGCACATTGATTGTGGATCTTGGTGACGAAGAAGACAAGTATGGTCAAGGAGATGTTCCCATGGCAATTCTACCCCGTACCAATGAGATTACTCTACTCCAGCAAGATGGCTCCTTCACACGTGAAGAACTTCTTGAGTCTATGGAGATGGGCGTGAATGCCTGCAAGTACATACACGAGTTGCAGAAGGATGCTCTAAAGCGATCCTATGCCAGGAAGGGAACGGACGAGGATGGAGAGGAATCCGACGACTATGATGACGACCTCGAACCGGACCTCGGAGAGGCAGACATAGAGGGAGATGAATAGAATGGGTGATTTCAGCGCAGAGGTAATCAGTCACATTGACAGGAACTACATAGCTGACCTTGTGAAGAAGGGTGAAAGAGTCGACGGTAGAGCCTTTGACGAATATAGGCCCATCACAATCGAGCCCGACCCAGTTTCTGCAAAAGCTGAAGGGTCCGCCATTGTACGCATAGGAGGCACAAGCGTAGTTGCGGGAGTAAAAGTACTCCTTGGTGAGCCCTATCCGGACACTCCTGATGAGGGAGTCATAATGGTAACGGCAGAGCTTGCACCAATCGCATCTCCACTATTCGAGTTGGGCCCGCCACAGGAGCCGGCCATTGAGCTCGCAAGAGTTGTCGATAGAGGTGTTAGAGAATCCGAAACTGTGGATACTAAGAAGCTCTGTATTGAACCTGGCAAGAAGGTTCTGATGTGTTTCGTGGACCTCTATACCTTGGAGTATGATGGGAACCTGATAGATGCCTGCTCGATTGCTGCAAACGCAGCTATGCTTGGCACCAAATACCCTGAGATGAAATGGGAGGACGACCAAGCTGTGCCGACGGGCAAGGAGGTTGCCTTGCCTCTGCAGAACATGGCCATTGAACACACTGTGTCCAAGATCGGAGAGCATCTAGTGATAGATCCGCACATCAAGGAGGAGATGGTCCAAGACTGTCGTCTGACTATGGCTGTAGATAAGAACGACAACTTCACTGCCATGCAGAAGGGCGGCGGAACAGGACCCATGTCTCTTGAAATGATTGACCAATCGATGAGCATGGCTCTCGAAAGCACAAAGGCGATCCGCAAGCTAATCAATAAAACCATGAAGGCGCGAAAGAAGAAGTCCTAGCCAGTCTAGAGACCTTTTTCGCTCTCTTCACCGATAGATATGCTAATAAGCGAAATCGATGGGCGACTGATAGACTCCGAGCATCGGGAGATGGGTTTCGGAGTGGCACAAAGAACCAGGAGACTACAGCTTTGGGACGAAAGACCAAGAAAGTCGGTAGCACGGGCAGGTTTGGCTCAAGATATGGGGCTAAGCTACGTCGTAGAGTGCTTGACATAGAAAAGAGGCGCTCAGAGCCACATCGCTGTCCTGCGTGTGCCACACGGGCCCTAGCGAGAGAAGCGGTGGGTCTCTGGAAATGCAAGAAGTGTGGTTTGAGTTTTGCTGGCGGAGCCTACGTCCCATACACTGATGCTGGCAAGGCAGCAAAGAGGGCAATTGCCCAGAGAGTCGCCGGCGACTTCTTGGCATTGAGGGATGATGAGGAACTAGTAGAGCCTGAAGAGTTCCTTCCCAATGTTGAAGAGGAAGATGTCATTGTCGCAGTCACGGTTGAATCCGAAGACAGCGCCTCTCCCGAAGAGTCGGAGAAGAAGGAATAGAAGAACATCACCTGGGCAAGTGAACTGCTGTGCCTCTTGCCTTGCTAACTACTTCTAGGAAGACATCAAACAGAGTTCGCTCCTTCGTTCGAGACCTTTGGACAGTTCTTCCAGGTACCGAACGGTTCAACCGCGGCGGGATGAGTATGGC
>CAYFTD010000300.1:0-2555 GCA_964345915.1 uncultured archaeon | reverse complement strand
TGTCCGTGGTCATACGCGGAGGTACCGAACATGTCGTTGACGAGGCGGACAGAGCACTACATGATGCTCTGAGCGTTGTAAGGAATGTCATCGAAGATGGCACCTATGTTGCTGGTGGTGGCTCAACTGAAGCCGAGATTGCCAAGAGGCTTGAGTCCTTCGCCAACAAGGTAGGCGGACGAGAACAGCTCGCAATTGAGGCGTTTGCTGAGTCTCTTCGAATCGTTCCAAAGACCCTAGCAGAGAATGGCGGCCACGACCCGATCGACGTCATTGCCGATCTCAACAAGGATCACGCAAAGGACACCGGTCTATGGCATGGTGTCGATGTTCTGAAGGGCAAGAGTGTTGACATGATCAAGGCTGGAGTCATTGAGCCTTCTCGCGTCAAGAAACAGGCCATCCGTTCAGCAGCCGAGGCTGCACAGATGATACTCAGGATCGATGATGTCATTGCAGCAAAAGCTGGTCCACCTCCGGGTGCCGAAGGGCCACCAGGTGGCATGGGCGGCATGGGTGGAATGGGCGGAATGCCCGGCATGATGTAGAGGAGAACTTTCAGATTCGGGAGCCCATAGGGCTCCTGTCCTTCTTATTTTCCGGAGACCCGCTGGCATGGCAAGACGCGTCCTGCTTGTTGGCATGAACACATTCGACTCGGGCAAGACAACATTCGCAAGACTTGTCGCAGACTCGGTCAGCAAATCGGGATCATCGGTTGAGTACTTCAAGCCTTTGAGCGCGCACAACTTCTGGTACAGTTTCTCTCACACCCAGTCCTGTGTCAGACGTGAGATGCTGTTCTCCTACGATGTGACCACCGTCAGGAGTGTCATCGGGTCAAACGTACACGAGTTCGTTTCGAATCCTATCCACAGAATGTACGTTCCTACTGTTTCAGAGAAACCCTTCTCAAGCGTCGCGAGCACGTTGGGACTGGCTGGATGGGACTCAGTCATTTCGATGCAACGTTTCAGCACTCCTAACGAGTCTGGAGTGGTTTCGACAACACTCGTCGCCGAGTCCTTGATTGAGGAAGGAAGACTGATACTGACACCCGGAGAAGCTGATAGACTGACGAGAGGAACAAAGAAGATAGCGATTTCATCCTTTGAGGATATTAGGGAGTTTGAGAATACTCACTACGAGGAGTACGTTTCAGATGCCTTCAGTGCCGTCGAGAACGTCGCAGACCTCGTCATCATTGAGTCGTTCAATGACACAGTCTGGACGTGGGAAGGACTCGACTATGTAGACCTCGCACTGGTCATCGGCCCGGGTCAAGTCTTTCAATACGATCCGAAACGATTGAGGAAAGCTGCCCTACTTCAAAGACGTCCCAACATGCCAATTCGAGAGGTTACCTTCAGTCGTATAGCCGATCTAGTCAAACCGATGCGATATGAGTCATGGTCGCATAAGAAACTGAAAAGCGATGGCGTATTGGCTGGGTTGAAGTCGAAGTGAATTGCTGCAAACAAGAATTAAGTACACCTCCAGAGAAGTCAATTTTCAACCAGAGGAAGAACCAAGATGACTGAGGACCTTGACTGGGAGCTTGCAGTAGTGGGTGGCGGTCCCGCCGGAATGACCGCGGCAATCTACGCTTCCCGATATGGCTTGAAGACCATACTCCTAGAATCAAAGGTGCTCGGTGGCGCACAAGCAACGAGTCCGGGGATTGAGAATTATCCTGGGTATGCCTTCATAACTGGAATAGAACTGGCAGATAAGATGAAGGAGCAAGTAAGGAAGAGTGGGGCAATGATAAAGGAAATCACCGAAGTTCGCAGCATCAATCGAGATGACAACGGCAGCTTTCTCTTGGATACGAGACGAGGAGTCTACAACGCACAAGCAGTTGTTTGGGCGACAGGCGGAGGGCATAAGAAGTTAGGCGTGCCTGGGGAGGAGGAGCTAACAGGGAGAGGAGTATCGTATTGCGCAACGTGTGATGGTCCGTTGTTCAGAAACAAGACGCTAGCCGTTGTGGGGGGAGGCAATACTGCAGTCACTGAGGCGCTCTACCTATCTGAACTAACAGAGAAGATGTACCTAATTCACAGAAGAAACCGTCTACGTGCTGAACATATTGTACAACAGATGCTCTTTGACACACACGTAGAAATCCTGTGGGATCATGTTGTCAAGGAGTTCCAAGGCGACGACTTACTCAAATGTATCATCATTGAGAACGTGAAGACAGGCGTTCAGAAGACGCTTGTAGTCGATGGTGCGTTCGTTGCCCTCGGGTCAGATCCTGTAAGCAAGCTTGTGAAGCCTCTAGAAGTCGCAATGAATAAGCATGGCGAGATCTATACAGACGGGCAACAGAAGACGAACGTTCCAGGATTGTTTGCCGCTGGCGACGTAGTCGAATCTCTGAAGCAGATTGTGGTCGCGGCAGGACAAGGAGCAATAGCGGCAGATTCTGCTTACAAGTACATTCGGGATGTTGCGCGTGGTCCAATATGACCGCACTAAGGAATCCAATTGACTTCTGAGCTACTTGTCCTGCCAGTCTTTGCGTTTTGATAGAGTCTTGAGAAGTGTTT
>CAYFTD010000299.1:0-11184 GCA_964345915.1 uncultured archaeon | reverse complement strand
TAGAGAGTTCTCATCTCGTCTGAGCTAATCGTTTTCACCTCCGTCGATTGGTGTATGATATGGATTGGACTGAAATCCAGGCGAATAGATTTACTAGGTTCAATAAAACCTGTCGGTTTCTGTCTTATCCTCATATGTATGTGGATATTCATGACTAGTATCATCTCTTACCTAGAGTATTGTCACGGATGACATCCAAGCTTCCAGCGCACTATCCGCATAATAAGAGGTGGAGTTTGGACTCAAGGGTCAAGAACTGGCGCTAGGGCTACCATTGAGCGCATCTCAAGACATGCTATTTCCTCTCTGACAGACATCACCAAAAAAGGAGCGCAGAGGTATATTATTAACTAAACAAACGGTCACATCAGATAGACGGGAGCTCTCGCATTGAAACCACTCGGAGTAGGCGAACTCAGGCTATTGAGGAAACTTGTGATTGATCCTTCACTAACTCAAGCAGATTTAGCCCGTGACCTAGATGTGACAAGATCGGCAGTCAATCAGATTTGGAGCAAACTGAGAAAGGAGCGAGGACTATCAGTTCGCAGCAGTCTTGACTACGGAGAGCTTGGTTTGAGATTCATCTTTGGCTGGGCCAGAGACCGTGAGGGGTCTGAGATCCTTCCTAAGTTCTCAAGATGGCTCGCCTCAAGCCCTCTTACTGCCACCAGAATGAGGTCAGTCATGTCGTCCATGATGGACAGCCGAGTATACTTCGAGGCACTTCTTCCGCTCGATCAGAGAGGACAGTGGTTCTTAGATCAATTGGAACGATTTGGAAAGAAACCGTATAATCTCTCACTGGTCTATGGTGCAGCTACCAACGTTGGCAATCACATGAATCTAGGACTCTTCGACGGACGCGTGTGGGAGGTGATTGATGGTTTCAGATTCGGCGCCACAATTGACTCGGCCAAAGGATATGCTGATGTCTTTCCGGACGTGCGAACTTCAAGACAGAGCGAACCGATGGAGGCGAGTCAGGATGACCTGGTCATCGCCTCCTTAATCGAGCAAGATTACCACACTCGCTCTCAGGAACTGGAAAAGAAACTCAGAAAGATTGACGGGACATCGCCATCGGAAAGAACACTCAGACGGCGGCTTGCCAGCGTCAGGTCAAGACAAATCGTACCATACGTGAGCATTGAGAACATAGGTCTCAGTCAGAGAATAGCCATCTGTATTGAAGAGGAAGAGCCTAGTGACTCAAGCCTCTCTCGTCTCCTTCAGGTACAGGCTACGACGCTTCCAAAGGCCAAAGTTGTTCATGACCAGAAGCTCACTGCTATCATTCTCGACCTCCCTGAGTCTGCCTCTTGGTTTGCCATATCGCAGGTTCTCTCCGAGTCCGCAGGTGTTACCTCAAAGATGTGCACATTTATAGCAGAGGATTTTCAGATATGGAAAGGACTCGAGAGTCTCATAAAGTTTCCAGCGAAATACAGGAAGAAGGGGCTCTAGGCGTCTTCGACGCCACGGATGGCTCACCGAGCATCAGGAGATGTTACTCAGAGATTGAACACGTCTGGCAGTGATTCCTTGCGAATTCGAACTCCATACGACGACATGATTCCATCAGTCCCTGAGCCATCAGCAAGATTCTACATTGATATGATGAGGATATACCTTGGTCTATACGAGGGTGTCTTGTCAGTGGAAGATGCGGTCAATGCCGCTGACACGCTGAAAGAGAATCCCGAGTATGCGAAGTTCCCTGTTGATCCAACGGTTATCCCACTTACTGAAGAGTTCAAGGACAGGATTCTGTCCAACCTCCTAACGCTAAAGAAATTCAACCTGTTCACAAGGGACTCAATCAGATCCGCGTTTACTTTCGCCCTCCTTACGCCTGAAACCACAATCAATGAAACTGACTTCCAGATGCTTCGTGTCCTTGAATCGGATCCTCTATCAACTCTTGTGGATGCATCCAGCAAGATAGGAGCAACTCCGAGAACGGCCGCAAGATCAATAGAACGTCTTGAGCGGAATCAGTTTCTTCGAGTCAGTGCTTTCATGGACATGACTGCATTCGGTGCATATCCGTACATTCTGTTCTTCACCCTAGCCGATGGTGTGGACTGGGAAACAGTTGAGAAAGGGCTTGCGCTATTTCCATTCACAAAGAACATCCTCAAGACTACGACAACGGATCTGGGATACGTGTCATTCCTGATTCCGGGTCCCGCGAAGAGTTTCGATCTCTTTGCTGAACACATTCGGGACATCTCTCCAATACTCTTTGACTACTCAAGCCTGCATGTACAAGAGGCCTCAGGTGCAGATACTAATCTTTCCCTCTTCCGGAACGACCAATGGCATCTCTCGGATACAATGCTAAAGGTCGCGGAAGAGCAAATCCCCCTGAGAGGCGATAGCGAAATAAGGCTGCTGAAGTGCAAGCAGTGGCAGGGCGGTCTGACACCTGAGGACTTCATTGTCACCTCAGAGTACAGCAAGGCTCTACGTGACCCACCTAGAGTTCTGAGGGAGAAGCTTCGGATGGTGGGATGGGAAATTGAAGCGAAACAGATTACGCAATCGATTCGCAAGTCTCATGACCGCAACCTAATTCTCCCCTTTATTAGTTTCAGGGGTCTAGGCCTATCCACCAAGTTCTGTTTTGAGATAATCTGTGACACGGTCATTCGAGATCGAATTCTGGAGGCCATTGTTCACCTCCCCGCGGTCATCTATTTCCTCTCATCTCGGGGCATTATTGTGTGGGCTCAAGTGCCCGGCCATCACCAGGTAGAGTACTATCGTATGTTTCGCTCACTTGAGAACTTGGAAGGAGTTCGTTCTGTACAGCCCATAATGACAATAATGTTGAAAGGTTCGCGGTCGGAGCTGGATTTTGTACGCCTGTGGAAGTTCGGCTCTAGAGGATGGACCGTCGATCCTGACCATTTGGACCTCGCAAGCTGTTTTCCATACTAGAACTTCAATGAGTCCATTTCACAGAGGGAGCTAGAGCCTTCTCTCATGTATCTCACGGAACAGGTCAGTCATTGCTCCTCTCCAATCACCAGAGAACGGTGGTCCCAGCAACACTTCAGTCATGCCCATCTTGGCAAGCGCCTCAAATCCGTCTACCATCTGTTCGAGTTCGCCGCTGATCGAGAACATTTCCTGAATCTCTTGGTTCACATGAGGTATGCCTGCTGATGGGCCGGACTCAGATACAGCTTTCCGAATCTTTTCAACACGATACTTGTCAATATCAAGCATATCGATGACTGGCTGTGGCATGTCGGCCACTACAAGAGCAACGACTCGCTTAGCGAGTTTCTCGGCCCCTCCCTTGAAAGTGGGGATTGTCGGTAGCCAAGCTACTTTCTCAATTTCGTTGCCACTTCTCCCAGACCCTTGGGCAGCCTTGTTTACCTTCTTGACTGCATCCTCCAGGTAGTCAAAAGGCCCGGATAGAACTACACCATCGGAAACCTCGCCAGCGAGTTTCAGCATCTGGGGTCCTCTGACTCCCAAGAAGACCGGAATTTCGACTGGTTTCCTCAGATCAAGGCTGTATTCCTCCAGTTGAATGAGTTCACTCTTGACCGTCACAGACTCTCCGGCCCAGAGCTTTCTAAGGGTCCTAACAGATCTCCTTAGCTCAGAAACCGGTTTCTTGAGTTGAATTCCAAGTCCTTTGAGGTCTTGAATTCCCCCCACGCCTGTTCCAAACACAAACCGTCCGCCACTAGTTTGGTGGAGAGTGACAGCAGCTCTGGCCAGCGTCTTGATGGAATGCACAGTCATTGGAATAATGCCAGTCCCCACGCGAGCCTTCGGAGCTTGAACCACCGTTGCAGCTGAGAGCACAAACACATCTTGGCCCAAGTCGATATCCTCACCAATCCAAATGCCTTCTATACCAAGCGTTTCTGCGTTGGAGGATATCCAGCCTGTTGCCGTGGGCTTCATGTTGGTAGTTATTCCGACGCTCGCCCTGTACAAGGTACATACACCGTCCCTGAGATGGCACCTACTATGAATCTAATGAATTCCACTGCTCCAGACCTACAAGTACATATTTGTGTGGCAGTTTCTAGACGGTGTTGAGCTGCAATGCGAATCGCCTGGGGAATAACTGGAAGCGGTGATATGATTGAGGATACAGTTGAATTGATGATTCGGCTGCAGCAAGAGCACAATGTAAGGATTGATGTGTTCGTTTCGAAGGCTGGTCGTCAAGTCCTCAACTGGTACAAGTTGTGGACACGCCTCAATGAGAATCTCACAGTGAAACTTGAGGTGGACGCCAATGTACCTTTCATCGCTGGCCCCCTTCAGATGGGCAAGTGGGACATACTCATAGTTGCACCCCTCACTGCAAACTCAGCCGCCAAGATTGCACATGGTATCGAAGACTCGCTCCTTGCGAATGCAGTGGCCCAATGCGCCAAGGGGAAGACACCCATCGTTCTTCTTCCGGTTGATCAAACTCCAGGGGAAATCGAAACTGTTGCACCTGATGGAATGAAGTTCAAGATACGAGTTCGGAAAGTGGACCTTGAGAACGTGGCCCGACTGCGGGAGATGGAAGGCATAACTGTGGTGGCATCTCTCGATGAGATTGTTGAGAGAATCACCTCCATGCTTGGATGAGTGAGGCGAGAACATGGGAGAAGCTCCGCTTCTCAATGGTAAAAGAGCTGGATTTGTCAGGGACGCCATCATCGACTGGTATGAGAGCGATGGGCGCGACTTTCCGTGGAGGCATAGCACTAATCCATTCCAGATTCTGATTGCAGAGATGCTTCTCAGAAGGACCACTGCAACGGCTGTGGCGAGAATGTATGTTGAGTTCTTGGAACGATTCGCCAACCTGGAACAGCTTGCAAGAGCCCGGAAGTCAACGATAGAACGGGCTCTAGGCACCGTGGGACTTCAATCAATCAGAGCATCGCATATGCAACAGATGGCAAAGAAGGTGCTCAAGGAACATGATGGAAAAGTCCCTGGGGATCTGGTTGCGCTTGAGGCTCTTCCCGGAGTTGGCAGGTACGGTGCTGCAGCAGTTATGAACTTCGCATTCGACGCTCCAGAGGCAATGGTGGATGGGAATGTACTCCATCTTATGAACCGCTTGTTCTCACTTGGTATCACCGGCCCAACAGCTAAACAAATCTGGGAGTTCATGAGGCAATTTGGTGGTTCACAGGACAAGCGACTATACTGGGGGATAATCGATCTTGTCGCTACAGTCTGCTTGAGAAAGGCTCCACGTTGTCACGACTGTCCCCTTTCGAAGTATTGCGATTTCCATGCTGTTAGCCCCAAATGATATTGGAGAGTACAGTCTTCACGGAAACATTCATGATTGCACGAATTGCACCAAAACCGAAGTGTCCATGAAATGAAAGATGAATCCTCTACCCCTCTACCAGATGGCCTCGAGTTTGGCACAGTGGAATCGGATGATGAACTCGAAGAACTGATCAAGTTCAATTCATCAATCCACGAGCCACATGAAGGCGAGGAACTTAGACGAATCATCGAAATGCTTCCAGGATTCAGTAGAGAGATGAACTTCTACATTCGCGACACTGACAAGGACATCTTTGTTTCTTCTCTCAACGCAATTCCCAGTGTCTGGGGCTATGCAGGCACTCCCTTGCGGAATCTGGAGCTAGGTTTTGTTGGAACACTACCTGAGTATCGAAAACGAGGGCTTGTAAGAGCTCTGTACCGCGAGTTCTTCGAGAAAGAACTGAGAAGCGGCAAGTATGATATCTCCACCATACAGGGCATTCCCTATTATTATCGGCAGTTTGGGTACGACTTCGTGATTCCAGCATGGAGGTCTGTCTTTCTAAGGACAGATCAGATTCCCGATGTTCCCCCAAAGGAGAAACCATCATGGATGCGTCTTTCTATTCGTCCAGCAGCCAAATCAAACCTTGACTCTATCATGCAACTCTATGAAGAGATGACAAGTCGTACACTCGTTTCAACAGTCCGGGACAGGAAGCTGTGGGAGATTCAAGAAGAACAACGTCGAGAGTACGATAAGGAGTTCACAACCTTCGTAGTGAAGCGGGGTAGAGAAGTTGAGGGGTACTTCCGGTTGGTCGCGAGAGAGAGCGCAACTGACCCGGGGAACGGATTCTTGGACATTATAGAGAACAGCATCCGGTCATATGACGGTGTGAGACGCACCCTGCATTTTCTGAAACAGCAGTGTAAAGACAAGAGCCTCCATCGAATCGCACTCTCAGGTGCAATAACCTCGAATCTCTCTCAAGTCGGTCTAGACCTTGGTGGAAACATGAGTCGTGGATGGAAGCATCAGCTTCGCATTCCAGACATGATCCGTTTTCTAAAACGAATTCGTCCCGTGCTTCAGAAACGCCTTCGAAGAACCATGTTTGAAGGACTCACCCAAGAAGTGACAATCAACACTTACAGACACTGCTATGTGTTGGATTTCCAGGGAGGCAAGATAGAGCAAATCAAGGACTTGGGAATCCATGAGGATGGCAAGAACCTCAGCTTCAGGGCGCCGCCTCACGACTTTGTGCGACTTCTCCTTGGTCAGTATTCCATTGATGAATTGAGTCAGCAGAACATCGACTTTCTCGTTGCTGGTCCAGTCAAGACACTAATCGCGACAATGTTTCCAAAACAGGAGAGCTTCATAGGCTACTATCACTGCTAAGGCCGAGATCTCTCTAATCCAAGTCTGGAATATCAATCTCAATATTGAACTGACTCCCACATGGACAAGCTGCTGGAACTTGAAACTTGTCGGGGGTGTCAATATTGATCCTTGCACCCTGCATCGCGGCCCGATCTATCATGGCCTGCATATTTCCTGTCATGTACCTAGCGAAACTCTGGACAAGCTCTGGAATTGAAATGTCATTGATCCAGTAGACAAAATGAGCGCAGTCAGGATTCGGGCAACTACTCAGTATCACTCGTGTACCATCACTACATGATTTGCATTTCAGGTCAGTGTGGTGATAATCAGGGGCGATAGGTGCGGGAAGGTCCAAGGCATTCTTGTCGCCGCATCGGTAGCAGAAGTATTCGAAGCGTACTTTGTCCGTCATCGTCAGCTCACTAATTGAGAAGAGCCCCTCGATAAGAAAAGAGTATCTGTGCTCTTGATGGATTCTCTGGTCTGATGAGCTTTGTAGGGCCTAATAAGGCAACATCACAGCCTATCTCTGAGGATGTGGCAGAAAGTGCAAGTCGCAAGCCCAAGCATAAAGATGATTTCTCTTTTTCTTGTCTTCTTAACTGAGAACTTTGATGCAAAAGCCGTTCCCTGTGACACTTGCAGCACTTTGATACCTCGCTTTGGTAGAGCATTTCATATTGGTGCGAAGTGGATCTGTATAGATTGCATAATCGGACGAATTCATTCCATTTGATGCATATCCTGATTCTGCGGAGAAACTAGGCACTGAGCCTAACAGTGAAAAGTAGGTTATGCGCAGTAGAACAGGTCAGGTGAACACCATGAAACGCAGGATTCAACCTCATCTCAGAGTAGGTGAAGGTGATGTCGAGAAGATCGTTTTGGTTTCCGGAAACCCTGATAGGGTGCCAACAATAGCATCCAAGATGAAGGACGAAGAGGAAGTGGCGCGTTATCGAGGATTCGTGACTTACCGAGCCTACACTCCTGGTGGTGTACCTGTCACGATTTCTGGAACTGGCATTGGCACTCCTTCAACACACATCTGTATTGAAGAACTGGCCAACTTGGGCATGGAAGTCGTCATCCGGGTTGGCTCCTGTGGAGGGATTGATCCAAATGTCACGACAGGCGATGTTGTCGTTCCTACTGGGGCCATCCGAGACGAACGTACAAGTCTGAACTATGCACCACTGGAGTATCCGGCGGTCGCCTCTCCGGTTTGGCACAATGCGCTCTATGATGAGATTCTGAAGCTCTTGCCTGCTGATAGGGTTCACAGAGGAATGTGTTGGACGAGTGACGTCTACTATGTGAATCCTGAGCTGAACCCACTAGACATGTGGACCAAAGCCCAAGTGAAGTGTGTCGAGATGGAGAGTTCCTTCCTGTTCGTGTTCGCATCGACGCGCGGAATTGATGCAGCATCAATCCTTGCTTGCGACGGTAATCTTCACGGAGCGCAAAAGTCAGAGCAGACCGATGAATCAGAGGAATCCGGAGAGCAGGATCCTCTTCTGGTTGAGGCGGTTGATAGGGAGATACAGGCCACAGTTAGAGCGATTGACAGAATCTATGGATAGAAAGAGCCATCAGTTGGACTTCCACATGTTTTTAGTGTAGCATGTAGATAATCATATTCGCCATGCAGGATACGGGGGCAGCCAATGGAAAGCTGAACAGAGCACGCCCGAGAATCACGCTCACACATTTCGCGAAAGTCAGCAACCCAAAGTCAATACACGGCATATACCCATACAGAGGGAAGATGTCCTCTCTCGATGCCGCCCATGTCATCTCACAAATCCCGGCTGATGCCATTCTCTTGGACCCCTTCTGCGGAACTGGCACAATCGTGTACGAAGCACAGGCAAGAGGCATGCGTGCCATAGGTGTAGACAACAATCCCTTAGCGTGTGTCATCGCACGTGGTAAGACTGAACCTCTTGAGGTAGAAGAAACTCTAGAGCATCTTGAAGAAGCCACGGGAGCGGCGAAGAGTCTAACGCGCCCGCCAGCCATGCCAGCCTCTCCCGCGCGCTATTTTCATCCTGAAACAGCCCAGCAGATTATGCGAATGGTTGCGGTGTCGGAGGACTTCTCATCCTACGAGCTATCTGCTCTCTACGGTTCCATATGCGTGGCGGCGAGAGCCTGCAATGGATGGACGTGGACTTCCACATCCATTGGGAGAATAAACGATTCGCTGCGGGCCGTTGACTTCTACAAGACATTGAAGCGAAAGGCGAAGAAACACATCTCTTACGTCAGGGGGCGACCAGAGGCGAGGATCCACCGATATGATACTCGACGCATCTTTGAGATAGTCCCTGAGAAGTCAATTGATGTAGTGTACTGCAGCCCTCCGTACTTCGATGCGTTAGACTACACTGGCTACTACACTAAACTCGTTCTAGAAGCCCTGGGTGAGAGTCGCGCTCAAATAAGAGAGGGCCTCATTCAAAGATTCTCTACCTATAGGGATGACATCAGGTCGGCTCTAGTTGCCATCGACAGAGTCGTGAAAGATGATGCCCTCATCATATTCGTCGTCGGAAACCGGATGGTTCACAGGAAACTCATCAGAGGGTCAGAGTTCTTCGCCGAGATAGCCCCTTGGGAAGGCTCCTATGTCGTTGAGAGATCGTATTCCGACACCCCAAGCAGGCTTTGGGACAGAATCAACAGGACGCAGCGCAGAGAGCAAGTCATGGTATGGGATCTTGGTACTTGAGGATGATGGAATGAAGACGAACCATTTGGTGGTAATTGGAGACAGCCGGAAACTAGACCGCGTTTTGGATTCGTCTGTTCACCTTGTTGTCACTTCCCCACCCTATTGGCGTCTCAAGGACTATGGTGAGGATTTAGGAATAGGTCAGAGTTCAGTATCGTACGATGAGTATATGGCGGATATCTGCTCAGTATTCAAAGAATGTGTAAGCAAGCTTGCTCCGGACGGCAAACTAATCGTAAACATAATGCCGATTCTTCTGAGCGGAAAGACGTCAAAGTTCAACCGTAGAGTCACAAAGACCGTCTTAACCGAACTAGAGGGATTCATGACATCACTAGACGACATGTACTTCCACTCGCTCTATATATGGGACAAAAGAAAGGCGGTTCGTTTCAGTTCATGGGGGTCGTATCCCCACCCTCCAAACATCTTCTCGTCATACCCGTACGAATGGATCATTGTGTTCTCCAAGAAGGGAAGACGCCCGCCCGTAGACCCAAAGATCAAGGAAGCCTCTAAGATCAGTCACAAGGAGTTCACCAACTGGGCTCAGAACTCAATCTGGGAGTTTCAACCAGCTTCAGCAAAGGCCGAGGGGCATCCGGCTCCTTTTCCAGAAGAGCTACCACGAAGATGCATTCGACTCTACTCCTTCTTGGGTGACACAGTTCTTGATCCGTTCGCAGGAACAGGCACTACCCTTGCAGCGGCAAGAAGGCTCGGTCGTAATTCGATTGGATATGAAATCAATCCAGAATTTGAGAAACTAATCCGTGCCAAGCTAGGAGTGGGTGAGGACTGGAATGACGAAGCTACCTTCGAAGTGACTGTGCCTGGCACTAAATCTAAATAAAGAGGTCCTCCTTAACTCCTGTTGCTTCGCTTGTTTCATGGCTGGAGCTGCAAGAAGGGAGGAATCTTCGCGCGTGTCGTATGATGTCATAGTTGTGGGGGCTGGCCCGGCAGGGTCGATTTCTGCACACGACTGTGCAACAGCAGGCCTGAGAACGCTTCTGTTGGAGAAGTTCTCCCTACCGAGAGACAAACCCTGCGGCGGAGCCGTAATGTATAGGGGTCTCCGTATATTGAAAGAGGGAGTTCCGAACAGTCTAGTGGAACAGAGAGTTCACGGTCTGAGATTCACCCTTCCGAAGGGCGACTCTGCGGAGTTCCGATCAGAGAAGCTGCTCGGAATCACAGTGTTCCGAGACCGTTTTGATGAGTTTCTCGCAAGGAGAGCGGCCACTGCTGGTGCCGAATTGTTAGAGCAGGCAAGAGTAGTGAGCGCGACCTCTGGCAAAAAAGGAACTACTGTGCAACTGAGTGATGGCAGAGAATTCAGGTCGCAATTCCTGGTAGGTGCTGATGGTGTCAACTCAGTTGTTGCCAAATCGCTGGCCCTTCGGCCAGACCGAAAGGACTTGAACCGTGTAGGATTGGGAATGGAGTCTGATTTTCATGTGGGTACAGAGGGTGTACTCGAAGCAATGAAAGGCGACCCGTCCATTCTCTCAATAGTTCCTGCCGAGAACAGGGTCTCGTATGGGTGGGTCTTTCCCAAGAGAGAACACCTGTCTGTTGGAATCGCTGGGGCAGCAGCACATATGCTCTCACTTCGCCCAATGTTTGATGCCTTTTGTAGGAGAATGGAGAAGAAGATTGGAGTCGACCTGACTGCTGCGAAACGACGCACATGCTTTCTTGGTGCTGATGGTGTGGTAAGCAAGAACGTCATGGATCGTGTCATTCTCGTGGGTGATGCGGCAGGCTTCGTTGATCCGATGATGGG
>CAYFTD010000298.1:0-1533 GCA_964345915.1 uncultured archaeon | reverse complement strand
AGAAGCAGAGATCGATGAAGCAACCAAACTCTATGTGGCGATGAAGGGCATTCTAGACGAACGCGGGGGCGACGCAGTGACGATCGTCTGCAGCCCGTGGATACGTGGCTCGGGTATGCCTGTTCCATGTGTCGCCTTGACTTTGCTCCAAGAAGAAGGTATCCCAGCCGCATGACAAGGGGACATCTATGCGCTACTGACGATGATCCTCTTCAAGCGAGCTTCAGGGCTGGCGAGCTTCATGGGTGGGGGTATCAAGGCAGGCGGACATCTGGGAGTGAACCATTGCGTCCTGTCGAGGCAGATGTTAGGAAGGATGACACCCCAGCAGTCCTACTACATTAGCGACTACCACGGTAGGAAGAACAGCCCGACGATTCACACGGCAATCCCTAAGGGCACGCCGGTCACTGTGGCGCGGCTGACCTGTAACCTCGAGAACCTGATCGTGGCCTCGGGCAATGTCGTCAGGGATCAAGACCTGAAAGATAGGTGCCGCAACACTGTAGTTGTTGAAGTCAAGGATCGAGCAAGGGTGTTGAGAGCGGTCAAAGGCATACAGCAGCATCTCGTAGTAGCATGTGGGGATCTGATAAATGCTATGACCACACTGGCAAAGGAAGCTGGGATAGGCGTCATAGCTGTCTAGACATTAGCAGGATTGGAGTGTGCGAACTGCAATCCTCAGCGCTCATGCAGCGGCCAATTCGGTTCGCCAGACACTTTGCCGGATTTTCTTTGTAACAACAAACGCGGAAATCAATCTGTGGGTGAACTGGTTTACGGTTGGCCTACAATGCCTACTGTTGGCATTGCATACTGCGGTCTTTGGCAGATCCTGCCTGTCCCGAAATGCTCAGCTCCCTAAAGATTGCTGTAGCGGGCGCTAGTTTACTTTCTCTCTACGACGCACAAGAATCTGTTCACCTTCTTAAGACTTCGAATACGATATTATATCAAGTTCCAAATGGGGGGGTCTCATGAACTGGGCGCCAGAAGAAGTTTTAGCTATGGCGAAGACAAAGGATGTGAAATTGAAAACTACAGAGTCAAGATTGGTTGCATACACTGTTCATAAGGGCTCCTATAGTCAACTGGGAGAAATCTTCAAGAAGGTGCCTGGATGGGCGATCGAAAGAGGCTATGAAGTACTTGGACCGCCGACAAGCACCTATTACAATGAAGCAGGCTCGGTTCCAGAGGACGAGTTAATAACAGAGGTACAGATACCAGTTAGGAAAAGTACCGAGCTATATCATATACTGGAATTCAAAACCGATGATGGAATAGTAGTAAAGATTAGGCTCGCAAAACTTGAGGATACTCCAAACCTGCAAAGAAACTGTTTTCCACAACGTACCCGCGATCACGTGATGAATCTCCTAAAGAATGATACAGCAGAAATGGAGAAAGGTAGCAGGGTTAAGCTTGTCGCAGATGTCAATGGAGAAGCAATAGGAACGTTATCGATAGATTTTGGTCGTGACCCATGGACGCCTCACGTCGCTGAAATCTCCAACGTAATTGTCAACC
>CAYFTD010000297.1:0-8923 GCA_964345915.1 uncultured archaeon | reverse complement strand
CCGTCCAGGAGAGCAACAAACCCCTTTCTAAGAGTGTCCAATTCTGTCATGATAAGTCACCTCTATTGATGGAAAGGCTCCCCCCACTTGTCTAGGAACGCAATCTCATCAGGTCCCTGTCTTGGCGGTCCAAGCGTCCTCTCATACTTTGGATAGCCCAGGGTCAAACATAGGATTGGGACATAGTGCGGATACGGGATCCCCAGCCAGTCTGATATCGCACCGACATCATCGAAGTGGTCCAGTTGAACTGATGACACACAGCTTCCTATACCAAGTGATGCCGCAGCGAGTGACATGTTCTGCATCATCATCGAGCCAGCAATGACAGCATGTCTCGGGGAGGACCATCCATACACCCCACCCGTTCCTCTCAGTGTCGGTTGAGAGGTGCCCACGTGAGTCTGATCGACCGCGAGCACAAGAAGTACAGGGGCTCCGTTTGTCTCTGCTTCTCCCTTGATGTACTCAAATCGCTCTCCGGTAATCAGGATGTCAATGGTTCGCTCAAGGCTGACCTTGGACTCGATGTAGCTAAGCCTTCGTTCGAGCTCCTCCCGAGGAGTGGCTCTGCCGAAGAGCTCTACAGTTCGGTCGACGGCGATCTGTCCAATGAACTTCTGAGTTTCCTTATCACTGACAACGATAACTCTCCATGGCTGCTGGTTCTCGGCGCTGGGAGCATATGCTCCAGCCTCTATGATCTTGTAAATCAGCTCATCCGGAACATCTCTCGATGTGTCATAATCTCTTATCGCCCGGCGATGTTTGATCATCCTGATAGTTTCATTATCCTCCAAGATGGTGTCACTCCATCCAGTAGTCGTGCTATGGCTCGGCCACGCACATGATTACATAAATCATTACTGGAAGGTTGAAGGAACACGGACCTAGAACCACGTAGCAGTGCGGAGGCTCTGCTCCACACTGCATCATTCTGGTCTATGGGATGGGTGCGTCTTGCCCATCGTATTTGACGTTGAAACCAGTATCGAGATTCACACTCTCTTTCAGAATCCTGCCGCTCGCAACTACTCGTTGAACCTGATTGGTGCCCTCATAGATCTGTAGAAGCTTGGCATCACGCATCAGTTTCTCCACAGGGTACTCTGTGATGTACCCGTAGCCACCGAATATCTGCACGGCATCGATAGCGTTCTGCATAGCGGCGTCAGCGGCAAAGAACTTCGCAAAGGCCGAGTCCTTAGAGTTATCCATTCCATTATCTGCAAGCCATGCCGCGTATCTTGTAAGATGACGCGCAGCCAGGGTTCTTGCACCCATGTCGGCCAGAGTGAAGCCGATGCCTTGAAACCTGCCAATTGGCTGTCCGAACTGATGTCGTACATTTGCAAACTTAGCGGACTCGTCAAGGGCTCTCTGAGCAACACCCGTGGCTATGCCAGCAATCCCTGCTCTCGTCTTGTCAAGAGTCATCATGGCAATCTTGAACCCTTCGCCCTCTTTGCCGACTAACATCTCCTTTGGGACCCGAACGTCCTCAAACATGATCTCTGACTGTACGGAGCTAAGCTGGCCAAGCTTGTTCTCGACGTGGCCAATCTTAACACCCTTCCCCTTGGGTACCATGAAGACAGAGAGTCCCTTGTGCTTCAGATCAGGTTGTGTCGAAGCGAACACAGTGAATAACGAGGCCTGTGGAGCATTTGTGATGAAGCACTTGAGACCGTTGATTATGTACTCATCTCCGTCCCTGACTGCTCTTGTAGCCACAGCTGCCGCGTCTGAACCCGCTTTTCGTTCGGTCAAGCAGAAGGCTCCAAACTTGGCGTCTTTGCCTGTGATTAGAGGCTCTACGTGCTCCTTTAGCTGTTCCATCGTTGCTGCAATCACCAATGGGGCAAATGCCAGATTATTGCAGAGTACCGTGGTGGCAATCCCTGCACATCCATACCCTGTAGCCTCTGACACCAGAGTTTCTGACAGTAGCGAGAGGCCCGGTCCTCCAGCTTCGGGCGGTATATGGAGATTCATGAGTCCGGCCTCATAGGCCTTCTGAATCACTTCCTTCGGAAACTCATTGCGTCTCTCTAGTTCATGAGCTCGAGGAGTGACATGTTCTCTCGTAAACTCTTTTGCTCGCTCAAACAGTTTCTGGTCCTTTTCTGATAGTGAGAAGTCCATTGGTAGTCCACTCAGGCTTCCAGACTCCACCACGGGTATAAAACCCTTAGGAACAACGGACTTTGACGAGCTTTCCTACGTCACCAGATTTTTGTACTTGTGAATGGGAACTGGAAGAGTCCATTTTCAGGAGACATCAGTGACTTGCCGCTAAAGAACGCACATATGGTAAGTGCAGATCAGACGAAGTTCGGGAAGCTCGATGGTGTGACGCTTAGGGAGATGTTTGCTGAGGCAGTTGACAAGGTCACTGTGGACGCAGGTATTTCCAAGGAGGACATTCAAGCCGCCTTCTTAGGGACTTTCATACCTGAGATGCTTGTTCATCAGGGTCACACAGCACCGCTCCTCATGGACTATGCTGGACTCAGAGGGTTGCCTGCAACAAGACACGAGGCCGCGTGCGCCTCTGGCGCCACAGCTCTAAGGGCGGGCATCATGGCAATCGAGTCTGGCCTCTATGACACAGTCCTCGTTGCAGGTGCAGAGAAGATGACATCTGTTTCGACGAATGCAGTGACGGAGGCCCTGGCCGCCGCAGCGGACGACCAGTTTGAGTCTAGCGTAGGACTCACCTTCCCTGGTGTTTTTGCTATCGCAGCCGTGGCGCATATGCAGGAATTCGGCACCACAGAGGAAGAAATGGCACTTGTGGCGGTCAAAGCCCACAAGAACGCCTCGACAAACCCACTTGCTCAATTCCAGAAGGAGATCCCCCTGGAGAAGGTACTGAGTTCGAGATACGTGGCTTGGCCCCTGAAGTTGTTCGACTGCTCTCCAATATCAGATGGTGCAGCTGCTCTAGTACTCACCTCTAGAGAGAAAGCAAAAGAATACACAGATCTCCCAGTGAGTGTGATTGGTACCGGGCAGGCCTCAGCCTCTATGAATCTCTCTGATCGCTCCAACCTATCTTCATTCGAGGCATCAGTGGCAGCCAGCAAAGCGGCCTACGAGATGGCTGGACTGACCGCAGACGACATGGATTTCGCCGTGGTTCATGATTGCTTCACGATAGCAGAGATCATCGCTAGTGAAGACATTGGATTCTTCAAGCCAGGCGAGGGAGCCAAAGCCGTGAGAGATGGAGTCACGGCACTCGATGGTGACAAGCCGATAAATCCCATGGGTGGATTGAAAGCTGTAGGACATCCTGTCGGAGCAACTGGAGTTAAGCAGGCGGCCGTATTGTACAAGGAGCTGATCGGTGCGGCAGGTCCTAATCAGGTTTCAAAACACGAAACTGGCATTATGCACAACTTTGGAGGAACTGGTGCAACGTGTGTGGTGAACATCTTCAGGAGGGCTGACGCTTGAGCGAGAAGCCAACGATTGAGCAGTACAAGAAGAACATAGAGGACCACGACTTTAAGGCCTACAAGTGTGCTGATTGTGGCGCAGTGATCGCACCTCCATCAGGTACCTGTTATAGTTGTGGAGGGAACAAGATGGACTGGACGCGTGTGAGTGGCAAGGGAACTCTCGTTTCGTTCACGGTCATCCATGTGGCTCCTGAGGAGTTCCAAGAGGAGGCACCCTATTTCGTAGCGATTGTTGAACTTGAAGAGGGAACTCGAGTCACTGCGAGACTTGACGGGTTTGATCCTCTGAAACCAGATGAAGTGAAGCTCGGAACCAATCTCATTCTCGGCTATGAAACTGGGAAGTCCGGGAGGACTTACCTATCATTTCGGCCGGCATAATGAGTAGGTTCGTAATCAGGGAAATAGTGTACACAAAAGCGCTCGTCGACGGAGAGAGATGTCTTGGACTCGTTCCACAATCTGTGCAGGACCATCAGTCATCTTGTTTACGTGTAGACTAGTAGTATAACCTTTGGAGGTCAATAGACTTGGTTAAGAAGAAGTACAGAGACCAGCTACACCTCAAAGTCCCACAAGCGAATATGACATTCAAGCAACGGGTCGGGGGACATCAGGTCTTCTACGATAGGAATCTGCTGGAATCGAATATTCCCCCGACGACAGGTGTTCTCACGGCAGACAGGACTCTTCTAAAAACACTGGGCCACGTTCTTCCTACAGAAACGAGCGAAGCCCTTGAAGCGACAGAGTTTGTGAACGTATTTGGTCGAGTTGTAGAGTCCCCCCACAGCGGTGTCTTGTGCCTTCAGTACCTGTATGTGTGGGACTATCAAGCAGTCCCTGCGCATGAGGCAGACTATGAACCCATCTTCGTCTTCATTGATAAGAATCGCAGGTATGCAATCTACGACCTCGTCCACTATTGTTCCCGTCGATTGGATCTGGGTCCACCCGGAGTCGGCGGACCGGGTCTGAGGATGGTCCCAGGATGGCATTCATTTCTGCCCGATTCCAATATCCCCATCAAGTCAGTTGACAAGAAACTCGAGGTTCAACCCCTCAGCGACCAACACCTTACTACATGGTGGTCGATTGATGACGAAGAACCCAGGTTCAAGATTAAGGAGTATATTCGCGACCCATTTCTGCTTGAGGCCCCGGGCCACTTCATGAAGAACCCTGACGAGAACGCACGTACGATATGTTGTACGTTTCTTGAGATTGAAAGAGCTCTTCAGGAATTCAAGAGTCCCCGTGATGGGTTGATAGAAGGGATGAAGCGCGCATTTGGCAACTGTGTGGGGCTGCTGGCACTTCATCGACTTGCCGCTTATGTTCAACTTCTAAATGAGATGAACAATGTTGGATTGGTCAGCATGCCCACTCCTCTTAGTGCTGGTCTGAACATGGCCTCTTTTGGAACAATGCTGAAAGATGGGTTCGTTTCTCTGACAAAGGCCGGCAAGTCGCTCTTCAGTGGTCTGACAGAAAGTCATGAAAATGAGCATGATGATGAACATAAGAGCGGCGGAAGCGTGAAAGACTCTGTCATCTAGAAGCACTATGCACCGTACTCTCTGCTGAGTTCGTCCGACAGGCCTGACCAATCGACCCCAACTAACAGATAGATGGCAAAGACAATCAGTATGAACCCTGCAACTTCAACTGACTTTGTGATGGGGCTGGTGGGATCCAACCCTCCAAGGAGGTCACCAATCCATGAGAGACCGGCCCTTCCCGCCCAGGCGATTGACGCCAAGAACATCGACTTACCGATGAACTGAGGGAGGAACACCTTCCACCACGGATACTTCGCGGCCCCAAGTGGAACGATGAGCATATCGTCAGGTATTGGTGTGGCTGCAAGAAACCATAGTATAACAGGTGTCAGCCCGGGGTATTGAAGTGCGAAGTCCCTGAAGCCGGTCTTCTGTTCATCATCTACCAGGGAGCCTCCTGCAAACCCGAGCAGATACCCCGTCATCTCGCCCATTGCGGCGCCTGCTCCAGAAATCAGACCTACAAGCCACGGGTCAAAGATGAAAGCGTTTGATATGCTGTCCCTCAGTCCTCCCAACATGAAAGGAACTCCAACATAAGGGAACGGAAACAGGACTGTTGCATTACCAATGAATGATATTACAAGTGCCCCCTGATACCCTACTAGCAGAGAGAAATCAAGAAGCAAATAGTAAGCGGCGATGAAAGGACTAGCCATGCCAGGTATGGCAATCGCAAGAATCCAATAAAGAGCAGCGGCTGCCACTGATATCACGAGGAGTTTGTCAGCTCTTCTCATTCCGCCTGATTCCACCATAGGTCATCGTTTGCTCTCGAGATAAGAAGATTGCCAATGCCAATGAAATCTACATTACAAATCGGAATGTATTACTCGAAGTTTAGATGTTGACCTTAAGTGGAAGAGCAACAACTGATGGACAGTGAGGGCCGCGATGAGAATCGATCTCCAATATGGTGAAGGGACTCTACAGCTAGAGAACATGAGTCTATCAATCATTGAAGAGATACGACCCAAGGATGCGGTTGGCTTTGAGGATCTGAAGTCTGAAATCGATAGAGTCTTGATTTCGCCTTTAGGAACAGAATCTCTCCCAAGTTTGATTGCTAGTGACGACACTGTGGCAGTGGTAGTAGAGGGATCAATCCTCCACACAAAGGCGAGTGTGGCCTTGGATACAGTCCTGTCGATTCTGATTGGAAAGGTGGTTGATCCAGAGCAAGTTTCCGTCATTGTTTCCTCGAATGAAGAAGAACCAACAGATCTCGCAGGATGGGACAGGAAACTAGGCTCTCCAACATCAAGGGGCTTCTCACTCAGTATTCACGGTCCCCGAAGAGATGTTCAACTCAGAGACATTGGTACTACACCAACTCACTCAGTTCCGATTCATGTCAATAAGCAATTTGCCTCAGCAGACTTCAAGATGGGCATAGGTGCGATACATCAAAGCACATTCACTGGAGCCACTGGAGGGAGAACGGCAGTCGTACCAGGGGTGGCTGGAGTGAAGACACGAGCCCGTCATCTGAAGCTAATTGCACAGAACCACTTTGGCGTCTTCGATACGACTACGCCTGCATGTCAGAACATGGCCGAGGCAAGTCAGATGGCCGGACTCAACTTCATTGTCAACACAGTGGAGGATTGGAGAGGCATTGTCGCCGAAGTGGTGGCAGGCGATCCGACTAGATCCTGGGAAGATGGAGTTTCGACGGCTACTACTCTTGCGAATGTGCCTCAGGAACACAGATTCGACATCGCCATTGTCAGCGCAGGCGGTCATCCTGGGGATGTCACCCTCTACACTGCAATGGAGGCTCTGCACTCAGGACTCGCAGCTACCCGCCACGATGGGGTGATCATGCTCGTGGCAGAGTGCAGCAGAGGAGCAGGACCAGAAGGCTTCCTAAAAGGAGTAACCGACTTCACTTCTGAGCCTGAAGTCCTCTCAATCATAGAATCTGACTTTGAGATTGGAATGGAGCGGGCTCTCTTCCTTCGAAGAGTTCTAGATTCTAGGAGAATCATAATCTCCTCCAAATTGCGCTCCTCTCTGGTCGAAGATAATCTGGGTTGTGTGGCAGTAGGTGATGCACAAGAGGGTCTAGAGGTTGCTCGCGATATGACAAAGACCCGTGCTCGAATAGCTGCGTTTGCCAACGGTGGCCGTACAAATCCTATTGTTTCGCGATAGAAGGTGTCGCTTGGCAGAACAGGAGTGATACTAAGACGACTTGTTGAAGAGGGCATCGGCCGCAGCGAGTGCGTCCTTGGCCTCTTTTGTGCTGAATTCTCCGAGTTCTCCTGCCTTGGCAATTCGAACGAGAACTAGTGCGTCATCTTCCTTGGGTTGCATCTCCCATGACATCTCAAACTCCGGATGCTCGTTGACGAACTGGCCAAGCATCTCAACCCAAGTGTCTTTGACATCCTCAATATCCGCATATAGGAAGTCCATGAGTGGAATGCTAATCTCTACCTGGAGAACACGATTGTTCATAATGAAGTAGTTGTCAATGTTCCAAGGCAATTCGTAGCTCTCCAAGCGTCGGCTTTCTGTGTTGTTGATAAGTCTTCTCCACGCCAGATAAGGGATTTTCTGATGACCCTAGTCAGAGCCTTCTTTCTTCTTCTTTTGTTTGCGGAGGAACTCCTCGACTTCACGGATGAACAGCTCTTCTGCGGTGAGATCTTTCTTCTTCTTTTTGTCCTCCACCATTAACGACTCGACCTCCGCTACGAACCCAAGTGCCTCATCTTTGACTGGTTCAGGCTCTTTGACAATCTCTTTCTCTTCCACCGGGGGTGTGACATCCACTATTGGCTCAGGTACTTCTTCTACCACCGGTGTGACAGGTTCAGGAGTAACCTCCGGCAACACTTCTGGTTGAGCTGATACTTCAGGCACTTCTGGTTCTGGTTCGAATGGCATCTCGTAGACAAGCTCGGCTTCCTCGTCTGCAATGCCAAAGCCTTGTCTTTGAAGGACTGTGTGAGTTCTAATTGGGTAGATTGCACCCTTGTCCTCGAGCTGAAGAATGACATCGAATGCTTCCGCCTCAGTTCGCTTGAGCTTCTTGGCCACTTCAGGCAGGATGTCCTTGATCATGAACTCGTCGCCATCATACTTGGCCTGAATCAGCTTGACGATCTTCGCCTCGGCACCTTTCACCTTCACTTTGGTGTCCACATGATGTGGCAGCATCCAGTTGTAGGTGAAGGCGGTGTTGAGGTTTGAAACAACCCACTCGGGATCGAAGCAGTCAACTAGTCCAGTCCAACCATCGAGATCAGAATCGTACTGGTCTTCGAAAAGCTCCACGAAGAACTGAAGTCTGTCTCTAAGACGAGAACTCATCTCTTGCTCAACAATGACGATACCGATGATGTACCTACCACTGTAACTGTTTAATCGGAGACCCTGGTAGTTAATCTCCTCAAGGGAGCCCTGAACTCCATTGCCCTTAATCTCTCCATATACACTTGTAATGGCTGCAATGAAGCCGCTAATCAAATCGGGCTGGATTCTGGCTTCTCCAAATGGATGGTAGAAGACACAGGTTCCGCGGTCTGTGTAGACAGCCATGAAGTGCTGCACTGTTTCGAGTTCCCTAAAGGAGTCCAACTGTTTCTCAAGAGCAGTCCGAGCTGCGAATCTTCTAGGTTGCAGTCTACCCTTCCAGACCGACCTCGTTCCCACTGCTACCACTACGACTGCAAGCAGGAATATCACAAGTGGTTGCTGAATCAGGAAGAATAAGATGCCAAGGATGTTCTGAGGAGTGACACTGACCAATTCGACTCCGGTCGATGCAGGCCATTCTTGACGAGAACCTGCGTACTCTGCCCAGACCTCAGCGCCTGTCGCGCTCGCGGGTACATCTATATTTACTTCAGCTACTCCGTTGGCGTCGGTATCATCCACTTTAGA
>CAYFTD010000296.1:0-9335 GCA_964345915.1 uncultured archaeon | reverse complement strand
GGCACGGAACGACCATGTAGTCAGTGAAGCCGGATTCGTTTCCTTGGGTGGGTCTGCATCAAACTTTGCGGCTCAGTCTGCACGTCTGGGTGTCAAGACAGGAATCTTTGCATGTGTAGGTGATGATCTCTATGGACAGCAGGCGATAAAGGAACTCTCAAATGCTGGAGTGGATACAAGCTGCATATTAGTGTTGGACAAGCAACCAACAGGACTGTTCTTTGTGGCTCAACAGCCAGATGGAAAACGACTTGTCGTCGCAGAGCCGGGTGCAAACCGGTTTCTTGAGAAGCATCTCCTGGACGAAGAGTATGTTGCTCGTGCACGGACGGTCCATGTTGCTGGCGGATTTCCGATGATGGCTGCTAGAGCACTCGAGATAGCCACAACGAACGGAATGATCTTCTCCTTTGATCCGGGGAGAGCTGCCAGCGGAATGGATATGAAGACTCTCTTGCGTCAGACTGATCTTCTGTTTGTTAATCAGGGAGAACTCAAGGACTATTTCAAGATTAGTCCAACTGAGAAGGCCCTCAAGTCGTTTGCGAAGACGATTCCGGGAATTGTTGTTGTGAAGAAGGGGGAGGAAGGCGCAGCAGCAACGGATGGCTTCGAATACTACACATCCCCAGTGTTTGAGGTCAAGGCAGTCGACACACTTGGAGCAGGTGATGCGTTTGCGGCCGGATTCGTCAATGCCTGGACCCGATCAGAGAACATTGAGATGGCCCTCCATGTTGGCAACGCAGTTGCAGCCCTGACCATAACAGAGAAAGGAGCGCAGAATGGACAGCCAACGATGGAGAAGACATCACGGCTGCTGAAGAAGCATGGGGTATCAATTGCGCCAATCCTCAAGACGTTCAGAAAGCGCAAGCGTAGAAAGAAGCAAGCGAAGTAGGTAATACGCTGGTAGTATTCCGGTTTTTGTTAGCAGAACACTCCGATATTGACATAGAACCAAAGGTGAGAGTGAGCTAATGCACCCTTTGCTTGAAGAGGTCCTTCGTAATCAATCGGGCAACAAACGTGATCCTGCTACCAGACAGTCAAAGAAACGCCGAATTACAGCGACGACAGATGACGAACTAGCGGACCTGCTGGAGTCCGTCACAGCCAGGATTCTAGTTGTAGGCGTAGGTGGTGCAGGTAATAATGCGGTGACACGCATTATGGAGGTCGGAGTAGAGGGCGCGGAGACCCTCGCAGCCAACACTGATGCGCAGGACCTTTACTTCTGCAACTCAATTCACAAGTTGCTCTTAGGGAAGGAGACCTGCGGTGGTCTGGGAGCAGGCAACGACCCCGATGTTGGTGAGGCGGCTGCGCTAGAAACCTATGATGTGATAAAGGATGTAATTCGAGGGGACTTGGTCTTCATAACTGCCGGAATGGGAGGCGGCACAGGCACTGGTGCAGCACCACTGATTGCAAAGGCCGCGAAGGAGAATGGTTCACTTACTGTTGCAATTGTGTGCTTGCCGTTTGAGGTTGAGGGGGAAACTCGTAGAAGAAACGCGACCCGCGGCCTCACCGCGTTAATGGAACATGTGGACACTTTGATAGCTATTCCGAATGAGAAGCTACTGGAAATTGCTCCTGATCTGTCATTGCCCGAAGCATTCATGGTGGCAGACGAAGTCCTCGTGAGGGCTGTAAAGGGGATCGCTGAACTGATATCAAAACCTGGTCTTGTGAACCTAGACTTCGCAGACGTGCGTACAACAATGAAGAACGGTGGTGTTTCGATAATCGCGCTAGGAGAAGCTCAGGGAGAAAACCGGGCTGAAGAAGCAGTCATAAACGCTCTAAGGAATCCTCTGATTGATGTGTCAATTGAGAACGCTCGAAACATACTGGTGAATGTCAGTGGCAGCACGGACCTCCAGCTAGCCGAGGCCAAACATGTTGTCGAGCTTGTGACTGAGCAGGTTAATCCAGGTGCTGAGATAATATATGGGGCATTGATATCACAAGAGCTTGAAGATCGACTTCGTGTAACAATCATAGCATCAGGGGTCAATTCACCCTACATATTCGACAATACCGACCGAGTCACACCGCTAGCAGATGACTTGAAGACTGACCTAGGTCTGCCGCGGCTAGAGAGTGCATCCTTGGGCCTTCAGGAAGGGTTAAAAGAACACTAGAACTGAAAGCAGTCGATTCTGAGATTGCTGATGCATTCTAGAACATGGATGTGATAACGAGATGGGTATTGGTGACTTCATTAGAGAGAGCAGGCGGATACTGAAGCTTGCCACAAAACCCGCCAGAAAAGAACTCTGGCTTAGCTTAAGAATCACCATTCTAGGAATGATCCTTGTTGGAATGCTCAGCTACATAATCCAAATAGTCATGTCCCTAATCACAGCCGACTGGGGCACGCAGCCAACAAGCTAGAGAGCCATCGTACGACTTTGAAGGCTGCCGGGCCAGCTTGACAATCTAAGGTCACCTCTGTCCTCCACCGTGCTGCACTTCGGCCTCTTGGTTTCGAAGAAAGAAGAGATGTGGGTTCTTGCTAAGAACCCACACTTAATCTGCTACGCATATTGGTATGTTATCGAGTTTACATCCACGTATAGTGAACCACTGGTCTGGTACGCATCCTGAATGTGTGAACTTCCAAAGAGACTGAACTTTATCAAGATTCCAATGGAGATGGTTTCTCCTTGAGTCACAGCCTCATTGGGAGTCCTCTTCTCGCTTGTCGTGTGGGAAACATCAGTGATATGTCCTTCCCACGTCCACCAACCGCCATAGTGGCAGTCTGTTCGTCGAAACGGTCCGCTTTTCACGCCGCCGTAGTTCCATGGGTACAATTCGTGTCCTGGTTCACACCAGTAGTACCAAGCTATCCATTTCGCCTTGCTTAAGATGTGTAGAGCACTGATGTGGCCTCGAAGATGCCAATCGACCCCAATCTCTATCTTCCCGCTTTGAGTAGGGGTGACTCTGATGTAGATTGTGGCATAGGCGAGGCAATGGGAAGGATCAAGCTTGTAACCCTCACAATAGATGAGTCCCCCGTTGGAGCCCCCTGATGCTGTGAGAGTCGTGTATGCCCATGGGTGGGGGTTGTTGACAGCACCGTGGTAGGTAGTCGCTACAGCGAACTGCGGCACAGCAAAAAGAACCAATATGGAGATTACTAGACCGATATACAGCTTACTTTGCATTGGCCTCAATCTCCTCAACTCCCCTATTGAGCATTTATACTATTCGCCCTCCGGCTTATATATCTTTGCGCAGTTCTAGTGTTGGTTCTCTATTGATTTAGATCTGCTAGAACATTCCAAGAATGATTCATCTCCAGAAACAAAGCCTGAAAGATGAAAGTGGACCGGGCGTTACACTTACTGCGGGAGCTGACGCTCAAGTTACCGCCAACAGTGACGATGCAGGTAAGAAAGAATAGAGGTGCTAGGTAGGAATCCAATGACTCGTCCATAGGAAGGATATGAAATGCGAGCGTGCTCGTTAGACAAATATCCCCAATCCACCCATTATCTCACTCCACAATTCTTTTAACCACACCATTCTGCATAACGGACTGCACGCCAAGTGCACAAGCATGGACCGCTAAATCAGCCCGGCTATGACCTTGATCTCGGCAGCCATACGGAAGAATCACCTTATTTGATAGCGAAATGTGGCTGCTGCAGCAATTTGACATGAGAAAAAGGGGAACCCTTACGGGCGATTATGCGACACGCAAGACTAATCTCTGAATCAAGGGGGCTTCCAACTTGGAACAAAGAAGCAGCATCTATGCAGTCAGGACCACAATAGGCCAAGAACGGGGTGTCACCGATTTGATCACAACCGCCGTAATTGGTGAAACAGATGTCTGGGAGTGTCCATTCTGCTCGGAACAGTTCTCCTCCAAAGAGGCTACAGAAGAGCACATGGACAATTGTAAGAAGAAACGAAGGAAGACAGGAGAACCCAAGCTTGTTTCTCAGAATCAGCTGCTTGGACGCGTCAAGGCAATCCTTGTTCCTGAAACCCTTCGTGGCTATGTATTCTTAGAAACTCTGGAGTTCAGAGATGTGGAAATCGCCATCTCCGGTGTCCCTCATGTGCGAGGGCGCGTGGGAGGAAAGGTGAGCTTTGAGGAGATAGACAAGTTCTTGGTTCCCAAACCCGCAGCAGAGGGCATATCCATGGGAGATGTCGTGGAGATCATCTCGGGTCCTTTCAAGGGCGAGCGTGCTAAGGTAGCCAGGGTAGACGCAGCTAAGGAAGAACTCATCCTCGAATTGCTCGATAGTCCTCACACAATCCCAATCAGAGTACATGCAGACTTTGCCAAGATTGTTGAGAAGGCTCATAGAGAAGAGGCCGAAACGGAAACTCCTCAGGATGAGGAGTTTGATGAAGATGATGAGCTGGACGACGACTCTTTCTGGGCGCATGACTGAGGCCCTGGGTCAATCCCCAGCATCTTGCGCCACATTCTCTTTCCTCTCTCATCCAAGTCCTCAACAACAGTCTGGATTATCTCGACAGCTCTAATTGCGAACTCCTGCTGCCGCTCCTCATCTTCCTCATCGAGCTCCGACGCCTCTGTATGGTCATCCTCAGATTGATTCATCTCTGGTCGAGTCCTAAACTCCTCACACTCCAAAAGCCTTAAAACACTCTGCCCGTGGGGACTTCCAACTCCTTAATCGGACATAGACGCGAGACGTCGTGTCTGGGGTGAAGAAAGTGACTATGAATGCAGTAGATCTTGCTGGACAGAGTGCTGATTGTGCCAGCAGGTCGTCACTAGTAGGCGTGTCCGCAGATATGCCGAGAGCACTGCATCAGGAGTTGAAGCAAATTTGAGTGAAACAAAACCCATAGTAGTTGACGCAATGGTAGAGGGCGGCAAAGCGTCAGGAGGACCACCGATAGGACCAGCTCTTGGTCCAACTGGTGTCAACATCTTTCAGGTAGTCACAAAGATCAATGAGGTGACCCAGCCATTCGTGGGCCTGAAGGTTCCCGTCAAAATCACTGTGAATCCTGTTGACAAGACTTTCGAAGTTGAAGTTGGGACTCCACCGACAAGTGCCCTGATCCTCAAGGAGATAGGTCAACCGAAGGGTTCGGGGGAGCCAAACACGGAGATCATAGGCAACCTCACTATTGACCAATTGAAGCCCATCGCCAAGGGAAAAGCGGCCGACCTCTCGGCACTCACCCTGAAAGGTGCGGTACTAATCGTATCAGGGACCTGTGTTTCGATGGGAGTAACAATCGAAGAGAAGTCGGCAAAGGAGTTTCAGCAGGATGTCCGAGAAGGCATCTGGGACGCTCAGCTAGATGAACCGCTCAGGGAGGCCTAGTCCATGTCATTTAGGATTGAACCAATTGAGGCAGCCGTCGCAGAGGCACGGGCTAAGGGGAAGAAGAGAAAGATCAAGTTCAAACAGAGCTTTGATCTCGCAGTCAACTTCAGAAAGAAGGAGCTGGATGTTTCCAAGCCTGAGAACAGATTGAATCAGGAGCTCGTACTTCCCAACGCAATGTATCCTGCCACGAAAGTCTGTGCATTTGGCGATGGTGAGTTTGCTGAGAAAGCACAGGCGGCTGGTGTTCAGCGGATTGTATCGAAAGAAGATATCCCAAAGTTGGGCGAAGAGAAGAAGGAACGAAAGGCACTTGCAAAGGGCTTTGACTTCTTCATAGCCGCTGTGGATGCGATGCCTCTGGTCGGTCGCTATCTAGGTCAGGCACTTGGACCGAGAGGCAAGATGCCAAGACCATTTCCGCCTCAAGCAGACTTGGGCCCCGTTGTTGACCAATATCAAAGGACCGTACGTGTAAGGATGAGGAACACACCCACATTTCATGTCAAAGTGGGTCACGTTGAGATGGGTGACAGAGAGATAGCTGACAATATTGCTGAAGTCCTTAGCTTTGTGGACAGCAAGGGCCTGATGGATCGTGTGGGGAGTGTTCTAGTCAAGAATACAATGGGACCTTCAATCACCGTGCCGCTGGAGAGAGGATGAAGATGTCAGTGTATGAAAAGAAGATTCCACAATGGAAGATTGATGCAGTGCTGGAACTGACTTCACAAATCGATGGTAGTGAGATGGTAGGTCTCGTGAATGTGGAGGGTGTTGGCGCCAAGCAGCTGGCAGGAATCAGACACAGTCTCAGAGGCTCTGCTTTAATCAAGATGGCTCGAAATACGCTCATGATAAGAGCCCTTGAGTCTGCCAAGAAGAAAGGCGTCAAACAGCTTGTCGAATATGTCGGCGGTCCAGTTGCGTTCATCTTCAGTGATCAAGACCCCTTCGTACTAACAAAGTTCCTGAGTGAGAACAAGGCATCAGCTCCAGCTAAAGGTGGTCAGACTGCACCAAATGACATCATTGTTCCTGCGATGAACACAGGTGTTGTTCCAGGCCCCTTCATAAGTGAGTTGGCTGGACTCAAGATTCCGTCACGTGTGAAGGGCGGGGTCATTCACATTACCGAAGACACTGTGGCAGTGAAAGAAGGTGATGTAGTTTCAAACGCAATGGCTCAGATGCTTGCGCGGCTGGGAATAGAGCCAATGGAGCTTCAGTTGAAACTCATTGCAGCCTTTGCTGATGGCTCTGTGATAACATCTGAAGGTCTAGAAATTGATTTGGACGGTTTGTTCAAACAGATCTTCCTGGGTCATCAGTTTGCCGTGAATCTCTCAATCAATACAGGTTTCCCAACGGAAGATACCATTTCAATGATTGTAGCGAAAGCCAGCATCGAAGCTAGAAGTCTTGCTCTTGATGTCGGTTTCTTTGAGCCAGATCTGCTCGGAGAGTTCTTGGCCAAAGCAAATGCGGAGTCATTCGCAATCGTAGCAGCAGTTTCCGAGAAAGACCCAGAAGCAATACCCTCGGAGGTCCTCAGCCAGGTTCAGCCTATTGCTGTGACTGCATCTGCGGAAACAACCACAGATGAGTCAGAACAGCAGGACGAACCAGAGGAAGAAGAGGAAGAAGAAGTTGCAGGCCTTGGTGGCCTGTTTGAATAGAAAATAGCGAGGTAGATACAAATGGAGTATGTATATTCAGCTCTTCTGCTCCACAAAGCAGGCCAGAAGGTCAACGCCAAGAATATGGAGGCCGTACTCACCGCAGCAGGTGTGAAGGCTGACAAGGGAAGAGTCAAGGCACTTCTTGCGGCCCTGAAGGGCGTGGACATTGATGAGGCTTTGAAGGGTGCAGCAATGCCTGTTGCAGTTGCTGCAGCACCCGCAGCTGGTGGCGCTGCTCAGGCAGCACCTGCCGCAGAGGAGAAGAAGAAAGAAGAGGAAGAGAAAGAGGAGGAAGAGGTCGCCGGTCTCGGAAGCCTCTTCGGCTAGAGTGGACTCAAAGGTATTGGTCCAACCCTCATTCGGGAGAACGGACGGGTCGCGAGCCCGTCCGCTCACTACTGTTTTTGTCATGACTGACCCACAGAAACATATGCCGCCATTTCTAGAGCATGTTTCGTGAAGATTGTCTATCATCCTCTAATGAAGGAGTCTTATGACGGTACTCCGGCGGGAGCTCCTGGGCGATTGGATACTGCTGTGGAGATTCTAGGGAAGCACCCTGACTATGAGTTCGTTGAGCCTGTGCCGGCGACAGAACAGCAGATCTTGCGTTCACATGGGGCCGACCACCTTGAGAGAATAAAGAGAAACAGCGGTTTCGTAGGTAGGAATCTATTGTATGAGATGTCAGCACTCGCTGCAGGGGGTGCCATTCTCACAGCAGAGATAGCTGTTGAAGGTCAGCCTGTCTTTGGACTGATTCGCCCTCCCGGACATCATGCATCTTGGGATAGTTGTTGGGGCTTCTGCTACTTCAACAATGTAGCTGTTTCTCTGCTTCATCTGAGAGCAATCGGGCGCATAGAGTCGGCGTTCATCCTCGATTTTGACCTTCACACTGGTGACGGCAATATCAACATTCTAGGACATGACAAGGACTTCGTGATTCACAATCCCAGGGGCCACGGTGACGAGGAGTACTTGGCAGACGTTAAGAGGGCACTCGATGCAAGTCCGGATGTTGACATCATTGTTGCCTCAGCTGGATTTGACCAGTACATAGACGACTGGGGGTCTAATCTCTCGACTGGCGCTTTCAGAAGGATTGGAGAGCTCATGCATGATTTCGCTGTGGAGAGATGTGAGGGCCGTCGTTATGGGCTGCTAGAGGGGGGATATAACTTTCAGGACCTCGGGAAGAACATCCTTGCCTTCTGCGACGGACTAGAGAATCGGCAGCGATAGGATTCCCCGGTGCTTGGACTCGTGTCTTTTCTCTTGTTCCTCAGGACCTTAAATTGCACGTGTAGAATGAAATAGCGGTGAGGCGCGTGCAGATTCTCCAGCTAATGAGTCCTTTGACCGATTTCGTGAACATGATAACCATGTATCTTGCAGAGATCTGGGACTTTCTGATCTTCATTGGCAGGGTGTCAGGTGTGATAGTTGTCCTCGTTGGTGCAATACTCTGGTTCACTGATGTCAACATGAAAAGGGGCAGGAGCTTGGTCTTCAGTGGAATACTACTCTCAATTGTAGTCCAGTACTTTGCGATGTATCCACCTTCTTTCGTAATCTGACTGGGTGAGAACCCCGGTTTCACACACACTCGGCCCGGGAGTAGAGAATCGCTCTCGGGCCACATTCCATGGATGTGTAGCTCTGACCAGCAACCAGTATTTCGGACTATGCAGACCACTACAATTCCGGTAGACTTATTAACTATAGTTAATATTCCACATTCATGTCGACTAATACAAATCCGATTCTTTACCAAGCTGCAAACATCGTTGCGATTGTCGGAAGTATTCTGTTCAATGCGTTAGTGAACATTCTCCCGCTCAATGGCGTTACGACTGGTGAGGTTTCGAGCGCTTATCCAAATCTCTTCACACCTGCAAACTATGTGTTCTCAATATGGGGGGTGATCTACACTCTCTTGATCGTGTTCACAATCTTTCAGGCAAGATCAAGTGAGCGAAATCAGGATTATCTTAAACAGATTGGCTTCCTTTACCTACTTGGTGCCATCGTTAACGTCGCATGGCTCACCATCTTTCATTATTCATATCCGCCGCCAAATGATCTCATACTTCTCACAACAGTACCTATCTTCGGACTCTTTCTGGTACTACTTCTGATCTACCTTCGTCTCGGAGTAGGAGTGAATCAGGTTGCTCGAAGGGTCAAGCTTGCTGTTCATCTTCCACTGAGTGTCTATCTTGGTTGGTTGTCCGTTGCCACAATAGCCAACACTGCATCAGTGTTGAACTATCTCGGTAGAAGCCCGGGTATCCCTCAGGCAGTACAA
>CAYFTD010000295.1:0-6986 GCA_964345915.1 uncultured archaeon | reverse complement strand
AGTATCGATCGCATAACGTTCGATTAACCTATCAGTCAACTCAACAAGTGCTCCTCGGTCTATGAAAGGCCCCTCCGATTCTGCGTAGTAACTTATCATCAAGTTCTCTCGTACTGATAGGTCGAGAACCATGGCCTTCTTTCTGTTCTCTGGAATATAGGACACTCCCATCTCACGAATCATGGCGACGGGTTTGTTGGTGATGTCTGTTCCATGCAGGCTCACCTTTCCTGACCTTGCTTCTCGCCAATGAACTATGGCCTCCAATAGTTCTCGCTGGCCATTTCCTGCAATTCCTGCAAGCCCTAGGATTTGATTCTCTCGCACTTCAAGGGAAACGTTGCTAACAACTTGATCTCCCATATCATTGTCTACTGAGAGTGCCTCAATATTGAGTACAGCAGTGCCCTCACTCATGGGCTTTCTTTTGAGATCATAAAGCGCGTCTTTTCCTACCATAAGTCTAGCTAGTTCTCGTTTTCCTTTCTTTGGCGATTTCTTAAGTTCCTTGACCTTCTCCTCATCAAGTGTACTCACAACCTGTCCATTCCTTAGCACGGTTATGCGGTCACTGATTTGGATTGCTTCTTCTAGATGGTGCGTTATGATGACTATACTCTTGCCTTCAGACCTGAGGGATTCCAGGAGTGCGAAAAGATTCTCGACTTCGGGAGGAGTCAACATTGAAGTTGGTTCATCAAGGATGAGAATCCTCGGATCAATTATCAGAGCTTTCAGAATCTCAACACGCTGTTTCTCGCCACCGGAGAGCTTCCAAACCTTCATTCGTGGATTCAATTCGCCCAGGCCAAATCTCGTGAGCGCGTTCCTCACAGCTTCTTCAACAGTCTTCATAGATAGCAGGAAGCCCTTCGACAGGCTTAGGATGTTCTCTGCAACGGAATGCCGCTCAACAAGCGATCTTGTCAAATCTTGATACGCAATTCCAATCCCTTGTTCTATTGCGTCTCGGGGTGTCTTGAGCTCAAGGCTTTCTCCTGCTATGAGGATTACACCACTATCGGGCTCTCGACACAGATTCATGATGAGAGTGCTTTTGCCAGCACCATTTTCGCCCAAGAGTGCATGGACCTCGCCTTTCTTCAATGTGAAGTTTACGTGGTCGTTTGCACGTATCTCGACTTCACCCTCTCCATAGTATGTCTTACATACGTCCCGCATCTCAAGGACTGTTTCCATAATACATACTCTCGACAGATTCTCGTTGGAAAACCTGCCTATATTTCAATTGTCACAAGAAAAAAGATGAGGAGGGGATGTCGAGTCCCCTCATAGAGCTGGCTTGGTTTCTACGGGACGGATCCGATGACCCCATCGACAAACCAAGTCATACCAAGCAATGTGTAGATATCAGCCGATTCTCCCGTTGCTAGCCACTGTGTACCGTTCTTGAAGTCCATAGGTCCAGTGAATGGCTCATAGATGACGTTTGTCATACTCATCTGACTAAGCCTGGTCATAACAAGATCGTAGACACTTATTGTCCCAAGAACAGGATCAACGTGATTGATTGCTTGAAGTTGTGGAATGAATATCGGGTTTATTGGGACACCGAAGTCCCCTCCGAGCTCACAACCACCTTCCTCCAGCAACCATAGAAGGTCCACATCTGCCAGGTTGGTGTTGTTGTACTGACCCAGGTAGACTTTCTGTATTATTTGCTCGTACATGAGCTCCCAGTGTACCAACTGACCACTGATTGTGCTTGTTGGCGCAAAGCGTTGCATGGGGGAATAATGACTGAAGACATAGACGCTGTCGTTTCCGTGTGCAACAAGAGGTACCGCTGAAGAGTCCTCAGTGAATGCCAACATATCGACTCCCGTTGATAGGAGATCGTTGGCTGCATTCGTGGCAGTAGTAGGATCAAACCAGTATGTATTCATCCACCGGACATCAGTTGTAACTGATGCATTGATTTCATTTGCGCCAATGGCAAAAGCATTGATGTGCCTGATGAGCTCCGGAATCGGGAACGCTGCAACATATCCCAGCTTTCCACTCATTGTCAGTGCTCCAGCCATCAACCCGTTGAGGTAGTACAATTGATAGAAGTCAGTGAAGTAGGTGCCAACATTAGGACCTCTCAGGAATCCCGAGCAGTGGAAGAATATCTTGCTTGGATGTCGGGTACCAGCATCGATTGTTGCATCCATGTATGGGAAGGAGGTGGTAAATACTACATCGCACCCTTCAACATTGATGAGATAATCTATCTGCTCTCCTGCGTCCGCAGGGTCAACCGACTCAATATACGTTGTATTCAGCCAGTCGTATTTGTTGTCTATGTATAACCTTCCTTGGTCATGTGCATGAGTCCAGCCAAAGTCCCCAATCGGTCCTACGTAGATGAAACCAGCCTTCAGTTTTGGCATCTCCGGGGGAGGTGCAGCAGGTGGCATCCCTACCAAGAAATAGCCAGCACTGAATCCAACGCCAGCTCCAACAATGATACCGATCACAACTATGGCCATAGTTCTGCTATCCATAATCTTTCTCGCTCCATCACGCATAGTGTTTCTCAACACTAGGGTGGCCTTTTGTGAAGACCCCTTACAGTACTTGCCTCCGCTACCATAAATATCTGTTCGCCAACTTCGAGGATTTGATATACTAGGTAATCGTTAAATCGAGCTCTAGCGGAACTTGAGATTATGAATGAAACCTTACGAGTTCTTGACAAACGACAATCCTTGAGGGGATATGATCCGCGACCAATCAGCCAAGAGGACAAAGACTGGATTCTCCATGGTGCTTTCCGTGCCCCTACTGCTGGCAATATGATGCACTACTCAATAATCGAGGTCACAGAACAGAAGATGAAGGACCGGCTGGTGAAAACATGTGATAACCAACCTTTCATTGCAAAGGCTCCTTTAGTGCTTCTTTTCCTTGCGGACATGCAGAGATGGTATGACTTCTTCGAATACTCTGATGTCCCGGGATTGTGCAAGGCGCAACAGACAGAGTACGTCACTCCTCAGGAGTCTGACCTGTTGCTTGCCTCCTGTGATGCACTTATCGCCGCACAAAATGCCGTGATAGCCGCTGAATCCCTGGGGATAGGATCGTGCTACATTGGGGACATAATGGAGAACATAGAGATCCACAGGGAGATGTTTGACTTGCCCAAGTGGGTCTTCCCGATTGCATTACTCTGTTTCGGATATCCAATGCCAGATAGACCTACACGAGAGAAGACTTCAAGATTCCCTCAACATTTCGTATACTTCGAAGACAAGTATTCGCATGTTGATGGCAAAGAGTTTGAGAAGATGCTCGAGAATCATTTTGGCAAACGCGGTCTTCACGAGGACGCCCAGAATATCGGGCAGAGCATCTATCTACGGAAGACAGGGTCTGATTTCGCAGCGGAGATGCGACGGTCGGTCAAGGTTGCAATACGCGATTGGATTCAATGAAGTCGGCTCAAAGAGGTCATTCTGAAACACTAGTCAATTACCACAAAGAGCGACTTAGGAAGAGAATCGATGATTCATCCCATTCTCGGAATCAGTCTGATCGCTCCATCCGAGCAGGTTGAAACGCACAACCCACACCCAAAGCACATTGACTGATTGTATACGAGTTTTCCAGCATCCATTTGTCTTGCCTGAAACACGCATCTGTCTACGCATTTTCCGCAGCTTTTGCATAGCTCCGCATCGTTGGCAGCAATGTACTTTGAAGTCATGATCTCAGTGTGTCTTCCTTTCCTCACCAAGCTCCCGAGGGTGTGACAACAACATGGACAACAGCTACAGACCAGCCCCGGTTTGTCCTCCCCCTTCATAACATAGGCCAAGTGTACCAGACCAGAGTCGTGGCTCCTCTGGAGCACTTCAAGAGCATTCTCAATGTCTAGTTCTCTTGAGCCGTGGAGCTCGTCTTCTAACGGTTCGTCTGCTGCTACATCTAAGCCAAGACAGACATCTTTCGGAGCATCACAGTTTCCGTACTCAGTCTTACATCCGCAGTCATGAACCGTTATACGCTCAGCCTGTTCAAGAATCTCCCTCATCTCGGAGAAGTCATATACTCTGTGCTCACCCTCAACTCTTGTGTTCACCGGGATGGCAATAGCTCTCTCTAGGTCATCAGCTATCTTCTGGACCTCATCCTCTGAATAGAATCTCATGTTCCTGAAATTGGATGAGGGCATACTTGCACGATGTGAGCGCCCGATATATGGTTTGGCTACACAGATACAGAGATCTCTTTCTGGGCGATTCTTCATTCCATTGTGACGGTGTCGCTGCCTTGTCTTAGAAGATTATGTCTTTGCTCATCTTGACCTTTCCGTTCTCGGTCGGGACGTCTTCGTTTTCCACAAGCTTCCTTCTATCGTCTGCCCTCTTCTTGTTGCCTCCAAACCGACCATCCGCAGTCACGACTCTATGGCATGGGACCACTGGATGTAATGGGTTCTTGTGCAGGGCATTGGCAACTGCCCGGTAAGCCTTTGGCCTACCTATCTTCTCTGCAATCCGCCCGTAGGTGCTCACCATTCCCTCCGGAATCTTGAAAGTGGCCAAGTAGACGGCTCTCTCGAAGTCGCTCCACCTGGCAAGGAATCTCTTCACGTCTTCTTCCGTCTTGATTTGAGCTACATCCATGATGATCGAGTAATTGCAGGCGCTAATAACTGATAGGAACTACGCTCGTTAAATCCGAGTGAAGAACAATGGTCATTTCTCATTGATATGGACTAGGTTGCCTTGCGGCGAATCAACTATCAATCCTCTAGAAAAATGAGGTAGGAACGGAGTGCGGAGCGCACTCACAATCCCGTTCTACATCATGCCTCGCTGTTGACCTTCTCCACCGCGTGTGCAGAAGTAGATGTGTGTGAATCCCATCTTCGGAGTAACGGGACAACCCGCACAGGTACACCCCTTCTCCTCCTTGATGAACTCACTCTTTCCCATTGAACAGAAGATCAGTCCATTTTCGCCGGTTCCCTCGTAGCTAGGACAGCTTGGACAGATACACATCTTCTTGTTCTCCTCCACCATGGCCATGCGCTGCTCTTCAGTCATTTGAGCGCGCGTCTTCATCATTTCTTCGAATTTGTCCATTGCAGTACCTCCAAACCTGAAGTGCTCCAGAATAACGTACTGTCGACTAAAACTGGTTCGGTATGGTCGAAACCTGCCCGATGGTCAAGTGCTCTCCCTAGTTCTCGCGAAACTGAATAGACTAATCACAATGGCAATTCCTGCAAGACTGATGGGTGCCACAAGCCACACCGGTGACAATACCTCAGCTTCCGCATCCACGATAATGACTGAGAAGCTGGCTACTACCTCATTCTGGTTGTTGTCGTAAGCTGTGACGGACAAGGTATATGTCCCCGGTTCTAGTGTCGTGACACTTCTAATTCCAGCGAAGCCGGCCTCACCGTAAGATGAGCTCGTGAGCGTGAAGTTCACATTGTCACTGAGTGCAAATCCTACGATTCCGGATAGGTCCCATGCGCCAATCCACATGTTCACTTGTGAGCCATAGAGGAAACTCTGATCTTCAGGAGTAATGATCCACAATGGGGCAGTAGTGTCCTCGACTATCACACTAAGGTGCCCGACAATCGTATTGCCGTAGAGGTCTGTCACATTGACCTCTAGATAGTATCTCCCTACGTTGAGATTTCCTCTATCCGCCACCACTCCATCATGATCAACTATGAAGTGGAGAGTGTCATTGATGCGCCAAGTCTTGATAGGTGGTGAAGAGATTACTTTGAGCCTATACAGCACAGTTTCGCCAAGTTCATTGACGAGATAGAGATTGTCCTACCTACTAAGGGGTTTGAGAAGAAGCGTGTAATCAGATCTAGTGATTCACAGGTGGAGTTCTACCACTCGGGGGGCCATTCTTCTTGCTCTTCCTATGCTTATTTCCCAAATGAGAGGGTGCTCTTCACAGGTGATGACCTAGCGGCTGAATCTTGGCCCTATATGAGCGATCCAGATGGAGATCCTGAGAAGTGGATGCAGACATTTGAACACATGATATCGTTAGATGTCGATTTCGTTGTGGCGGGACACGGACCAATAGTCGGAAGGGAACACATAGAGGAGCAACTCTCCTTCTTGAGAAAACTCAAGAGTGCCGCACTAAAGGCGATTGAACAGGGGAGAGGACCAGAAGAAGTAGAGATACCTGAGTTTTACGAACCAGATGTAGACTGGCAGATTCCCCGAGCAATGGAGTTCCTGCACGGTTACTATTCTAGTGATTGAAGCAAACCCTATCCCGCAACCAAGAATCATAGGCCAGGGTTTCCATGACTACAAGTCCATGTAATGCTCTCGTTCCCAATCAGTGACGCTTCGCTTGAACTCGGCCCACTCCGTCCTTTTGAGTCCCAAGTACTTGTCAAATGCATGTTCGCCCAGAGTTTCTTTCATGAATCTGCTTCTCTCAAATTCCCCTAGAGCCTCACCAAGATCGGAGGGCAGTGATTCGATATAGAACTCTGCAAGTTTTGAGTCATCGAAGTCAAACACATCCTCTTCTACTGGTTTCGGTGGCTCAATCTTCTTCTCAATGCCTTCAAGCCCCGCAGCCAGCATGACTGCAAATGCAATGTATGGGTTGCAGCTTGGGTCTGGACACCGAAGTTCCAATCGTGCAGACTCTTGTCTGTTCTTGCCATACTTCGGTACCCGGATTAGAGCGGAACGGTTTCGTTGCCCCCAGCACACATAGACTGGAGCCTCAAATCCGCCCAGCCGTTTGTAACTGTTCACGGTTGGGCAGAGAACGGCAGCCATCTCTCTTGCGTATTTTAGCTGTCCGCCCATGAAATGGTACGCAAGAGGGGAGATTCGATACGGATCTTTCTCATCATAAAAGAGATTCTCGCCATCACTGTTGAATATGGACTGGTGAATGTGCATTCCGCTTCCTGCCACTCCGGACTGTGGCTTAGGCATGAAGCTAGCATGTAGGTTCATACTGTT
>CAYFTD010000294.1:0-2231 GCA_964345915.1 uncultured archaeon | reverse complement strand
ACGCAACTGAGAGGACATCCTTTGAAGAAGACTGTGGTTCGAATTCCAGGACCATCCTCAGTCGAACATCTTTGAATGTTGGTTATCAGTCCGGTCTGCATCGCAGAAAGCTCTGTAGCTTCCTCTTAATAATCTCCTCTTGTGACTCTTTGGTTGCTAGAATCAATTGCCGACATAAAGGAGTACGAATATGGAACTGGCGCTAGCTTTAAAAACGGGGTCAGTCCTGTCGCCCCAGCCTGACCTACCGGTCACTGGGTATCAGGAAGGCTCGAAGATGAGGTCAACCAAGAGACTCGTAACTGTGCTGCTCCTTGCATTGGTCTTGGCGGGAGCCATGCAGGCTCACCCACTGGCATTGAACAGCACTATCGACAACAGAGCCCGACTAGATACACCACTATCACTAGTGTTGGCGGGCTTTGACTCACAGAACATTAGTGTCAGTCTTGTCAGCCCCACAAATAGAAGTGGAGTGTCTAGCACCTTCAACATCACACTGGATCTAGCTTCTGACTTCGGAGTCTTGAACACTACGCTGTTCGTTGACGGGGCCATCTACCCAGCATACAACGAAACACCTCTGAGCACAGGAACTCAGAACCTGACGGTTGACACAGTTTCATTTCCTGAAGGGAATCTGAACTTCACTGTGTTTCTAGAGTACAAGAACGACACTTGGGACGAGAGAGAGTCCTCCTACTTAGTCTACTTTGTGGATAATGATGGACAGAACTTCGAGATCAGCCTCTTGAGTCCAGCAAACGAAAGCACACTTGTTGGGACGGCGGGTCTTCAACTCAACATAACATCAGACTTTGAGAATATCAATTTCACACTTCTCGTTGATGGTGTTGCCTATCCCACCTACGACAGTGTCTTGATTGTCGCACAACAGCAGACAATCAATGTAGATACAACGACGCTGAGAGAAGGCTGGTTGAATTTCACATTGGTGTTTGACTATGAAATTGTCAATGTACAGGAAACACATCTGCATTTCCTGATGTTCCTCATAGATAATGATGGTCAGCCGATAACGTTGAGTCTATTGTCTCCGACCAACCAAAGCGAAGTTTCGGGTGTCTTCAATCTGACCGTGGAGATTGCTTCAGACTATGGCTTCGTGAATCTAACTGTATTTGTTGACAATTTCATTGAGTATTCTCAATACAATGAGACCCCGTTTGTCTATGGCGTCCACGATCTCACACTCAATACAACAGTGCTCAAGGAAGGCCTGAACAACTTCACCGTCTTTCTTGAGTACAACGCAACCGGCGAGAACGCCAAGATAACATACTACTTTGAGTTCATAGTCAACAACTTTGGGGCGCCCAATGTTGTCATCCTTTCTCCTGACGTGGACGGTCAGTTCACCGGAGTCGACACGATTGAACTCAACATAACATCTGCCTATGGCCTTGTGAACCTCACCATCAGTGTTGATGGCGTCATAACCCCAGAGTACAACTCGACCCCGGTACCTGTGGGAGTGGGAATGTACAGCATCAATGGCAGTCGATATGAGAACGGGCACCACATCGTGACTGCCACTGTCAAGACGGCAGAGGGATTGGAGAACTCAGCATCTCGTCAGCTCTTCTTCCTTGACCACATTCGGTTCTATGTGAGAGGCATCACGAACTTTGATGAGATATCAGGCAATGAGAGTATCAACCTGAGAATCGACACGCCATACCAGAATGTGACAGTATCGGTCTATGTCGACGATGTACTGGTGCCAGGAATTGTGGATGTGACTGTGCCTGCTGGTGATGCATTCCTCACCCTTGACACAACGCCTTACAGTGAAGGCCCGCACAATGTTACATTTAGGGCATTCAGCGTCGGAGGTCACACTTGGGAGTATTCGCTAGTCCTCGTCGTTGACAATCATGGAGTGCCTACAGTGACTCTCATATCCCCCACTGCAGAAGTCATTGTTGGAATCACTACATTCACCATCGAGATTGAGAGTACATGGGATACCATAAATCTCACCGTCTTCGTTGATGACGTAGAGGTTTCTACGCTCAGCGGCTTGTTTGTCGATGTGGGCGAGGTGATCTTCGAGATTGACACAAACAACTACAGCAAATGGGAACACATTGTTAGAGTCTTGGTGACCACCGAGGAAGGACTCACCGGAGAAGCTGAGGCAGTCTTCGGATTCGCTAACATCAAGATAGAAGAGATCGTGAGCATTGCGATTGTGTTAGAGATAGGAA
>CAYFTD010000293.1:0-1766 GCA_964345915.1 uncultured archaeon | reverse complement strand
GGATCACGTGTTGTATTGTCTGACAACATGCTGACAAAAATCGACTACGAAAGACAAAGAGTTGAGAAGTGGGGTGCCATAGCGCTTCTCATCTCTGCTGGGTCCCCTGTCCCAGACGACCCGATTGTGATATACTGTGGACTCACGCAGTATAGTATTCCGAAGTTTCTCGTCAGCTACTCCATAGGGAAGGTTGCAGTCACAATTCCTGGTGCACTCATAGCCTCAGCTGTCAGTGCGTTCTTTGGTTCGGTACCCTCGATTCTGGGGTCAATTGCACTTACTGCAATTATCCTGGGGTTCATATTCAAGAGGAGGACCGAAGGTGAGGAATCGGTCAGTTCCCGAAAGTCAGTTGAAGAAAAGGTTCTTGATTCAGGTGAAGAGAGCTCTTCAGACGGAGGGCTCTAGACTCAATCTTTACTATGCCGGGCAGCTGTAGCAAATCTTAAGTGGCTCACACCGGAGCTACGATTCCAGCTCAGGTGATTCAATGGTCGGACGGAGCACATCTGATGTAAAGTGTGTCAAGTGTAAGAATGTGTACGAGGCAGACGTCATTGATCATATCGATCTATCAGAGGACCGTGATCTCTGGAGGAATCTTAAGGCCGGCAAAGCAAACAGGGTCCAGTGTCCCAAATGTCGAAAGGTACAGTACCTCAACCGCAGTCTTGTCATCAACTTTGAGCCCGAGAATCTGATTGTCGTCTTCGACCCAGCCGCAAGGAAGAAGGTCGTTCGAGAGAACCATATGAAGGACTATGAGAGTGTCGTGGGGTTCAACGAAACTCTTGAAGAGGTAGGGACCGAAACTGAGTTCAAAATAGTCACCAAGAAAGAGCAGCTGAAGAAGCTTGTGGCGGACTATGTTAAGGCCCACGGCTAATCTGATTAGAGCTTCCTCTTGCCAAGTAAGAACTCTTCAACCCAGCGCTCTGCTCTGTACATCGTTGTTGGAGTAGGCGGCATCTTGAAACCGTAGGCAGATAGCGACTCAAGAGAACCGGCCAATTCCCTCTTCAAGGCCAGCTTCACTCCACGTATTGCGTCGACTAGGATTGGCCCTGCGTTCGGACCATCAGTGACCTCTACCCGTATATCGAACTTGATAGGCGCGCCGCCGAACTGCCGACCCATGATGTAGAAGTATGATTCTCGACTGTTGTCCATGAATGGCACATAGTCTGAAGATCCGGCCACCAAAGGAGCATCATAAGGAAGGTCCTGACTAATCGCGCTACTCTTCACGCCGCGCTTCCTCATTCGACCACGGTAGTGCGAGTCAAGCGACTCGGCGCCGCCTCCAACATCCAGTTGATAGCTTTTGTCAACCTTGACGCCACGAGCCACAAGAAGTTGCAGAAGATTCCGGTGTAGTACTGTTGAACCAAGCTGATCCTGAATGTCATCTCCGACCAACGGTAGGCCCTGGTCCTCGTATCTCTTACTCCATTCCTGATCAGAAGCAATGGGAATCGGTGCACCATTGATGAAAGCGCATCCAGCCTTCAAGCATGCCTCGGCATAGAACTTGGTGGCCTCCTCAGCCGATCCGGGCAGCAAGTTAACTACAATCTCAGATCCAGATTCCTGGAGTGCTTTCACTACATCGACCTCAGCAGCTTCAGAGATCTTGACTAGTGCTTTCAACATGTCATCAACACCGTCCAGGATTGGACCCTTCTTCACTTTGACTCCAGTCTTCGGGACCTCTGCAAAGCGCATCACATTGTTGGGTGATGCAAAGATCGCGTCGGCCAAAT
>CAYFTD010000292.1:0-2738 GCA_964345915.1 uncultured archaeon | reverse complement strand
TGGATATGAGCCTGGCAAAGATGTGGTTCTAGGAATTGATGCTGCTGCTAGTGGATTCTACAAGGATGGCAAATACACCATCGATGGCAGGGAAATGGATTCTGGAGAGCTTCTGGACTTCTATCTTGACTTAGAGAAGACATTCCCAATCATGACTGTTGAGGATCCCTTCGACGAGGAGGCCTTCGATGACTTCGCAGAGTATACTAAGAAGACGAAGGTTCAGGTGGTGACTGATGACCTCACGGTGTCTAACCCCGAAACCGTGAAGAAAGCAATCTCCGAAGGTGCTGGCAATGCTCTCCTGCTCAAGCTCAACCAGATAGGCTCTGTGACAGAATCAATTGAAGCTGCAAGAGTGGCAAACGAGGCTGGGTGGCCGGTTGTAGTGAGTCACCGCAGTGGTGAAACAGGAGACACATTCATCGCTGACCTTGCTGTGGCCCTATCCACTGGGCAAATCAAGACGGGTGGTCCTGCACGTAGTGACAGAGTAGAGAAGTACAATCGTCTTCTGGTGATTCATGACCTCTTGGATGGCAAAGACGGCTATCCAGGCAGGGACTTCGCGACCGCATGGAGGAACTACTAGAAAATGACTGACAAGCGCACCGCAGTCTTGCTGGTACTTGACGGACTGGGCGATCGACTTGTTCCAGAGCTTGGCAACAAGACTCCTCTGCAGGCGGCAAAAACCCCAACCTTGGACAGGCTCGCAAAGGAAGGTCAGAATGGTCTGATGAACGTCATTGGCCCTGGGATAACACCCGGCAGTGACGCGGCTCACCTTGCACTCTTTGGATACGATCCTGTCGCCTGCTATACTGGCAGAGGACCTCTGGAAGCACTAGGGGCCGGTCTGTCGTCAAAACCTGGCGATGTTGCATTCAGGGCCAACTTTGGGACTGTCGACTCAGACATGGTGGTCATTGACAGACGTGCTGGGAGAGCGTTTTCCAGTGAAGAGCACGCGGCCCTTGAGAAGGCCCTATCCGGAATCGAGATTAATGGTGTGAAGGTCCGCTTCATTGCAACGGTCGAGCACCGTGGAGCTGTGATTCTGGAGGGAAATGGGCTCTCAGGCGACATCACTGAAACAGACCCGCATGAAACTGGCCTCAAGGTGCTGGAATCAAGGCCACTGGAATCCGATGCCAAGAAGACAGCAAATGTTGTGAACAAACTTGTCCAACTGTCACATGAACGTCTGAGAGATCTAGACTTGAACAAAGAGCGGAAGAAACGAGGTCTCCCCTCCGCCAACATCTTGCTTCTGCGTGGCCCCGGGCAACACAGAGAGATACCTACGCTACGGGACCAGTACGGCATCAAGTCTGCTGTCATCGCCGGAGGTTCTCTATACATTGGCACAGCGAAGTATGTTGGAATGGAACATCTCTCTGTTGAAGGTCAGACAGGAACCATCGACACCAACTATGGCAACATAGCAGCCAAGACAATTGAAGCAATCAAGTCTGATTATGACTATGTCTTCATCCACATCAAAGCAACTGACAATGCCAGCCACGACGGTGACGCAAAACAGAAGGTCTTAGCAATCGAAAGAAGCGATGAGATGCTCAGCAAGATCATGAATAGCGTGGGTGAGAAGATAGTAATTGCAGTTACTGGCGATCACAGCACTCCCTTGAGTGTGGGCGAGCATACTAGTGACCCCGTACCCATAGTTCTTTGGAGTAGTTTCATTCGTCCTGATTCTGTTGACCGCTTCTCAGAAGTTGACGCACCAGCTGGCTCACTTCATACAATCCGAGGAATAGACTTGATGCCTTTGCTGCTTGGTTACGCCGGACATATCGAAAAGATGGGTGCCTAGACCGACATCCGTCTTCTATTGGTTGACTATTCTTGTCGGTAGATACCTACCTTGCCCACACATCTATACTCGAACCCTCTGCTCCGGACTTCATTGAGGTCAAAGACATTTCGTCCGTCGACAATAGCTGGCGTCCGCATGGTTGACTTCAATTTGTCGAGGTCGATAGAGTAGTACTCACGGTGCTTTGTGACTAGGGCTACGCAGTCTGAGCCACTACATGCCTTGATGATGTCTCGCTCAATCTCAAGAGAACCAAAGTCCCATTCTCGAACGTGCGGATCATGAAGCACAACCTCTGCACCCTTTGCCTGTAGAGCAGCTATCAATGGCGCAGCGGGTGTGTTTCTTGTATCATCTGCGTTCTCCAGATAGGCGACTCCGAGTATGGTGATCTTCGCCCCACTCACAGAGAGCCCTTTGGAAACCAGTGCGTTCTCCACCAGGAGGCTCATATGGATGGGCATTTGGCTGTTGATTCGTCGAGCAAGAGAGATGAACTCCGGCTCAACTTTCCAAGCTCCGTACTCGTATAGACCATGTCGAAGGAGCCAAGAGTCCTTCGGGAGGCAATGTCCCCCAACACCTGCTCCTGGTATGAGCATCATCCTACTAGGAAGAACGTTGACAAGTTCTATTATCTCATAGACGTTCTCACCCAGACTCTCACAGACCAGTGCCATCTCGTTTGCAAAGGCGATATTGACATCACGATATGCATTCTCGATGGTCTTTGAGAGTTCAGCGGTGAGCACTCCATTCTTGTATATCTTCTCTTTGAAGATCTTCGAGTAGATCTCAACTGCCCTCTCTGTACTTCTCTCATTGACTCCGCCCACAACTCGAGGCAAGTGGACGATATTGCGAATCAGCTTCCCTGGCATCACACGTTCATATGAGA
>CAYFTD010000291.1:0-9531 GCA_964345915.1 uncultured archaeon | reverse complement strand
CGGAACAAGAATCTGTGATGGAGTGCTCTGTTTACCATGACACTAGCCATGGCAGAATCACTTGCAGGAATCCTTCCAGGCTGAAAGTGGCTCTGTAAGGACCGATCAAAGCTCAGCTTGATCAAGTCTGGAGGTGATAAGACCACCACTGACTGAGGACTGGTTGAATTGTATGCCCCACGAACACTGAGGAAGGTCTCGAACTCATCCACAGATTCCATCATCGAATACTTGTTTGGAATTCTTTCATCATACCAACCATTCTCGTGGCGAGTCGTCCAACGGCTGGTGATGTAGATGTCAATCTCGGGACCAATCAGATATGGAGCCCATGTTTCCTCTGCCCTTGTTGTTAAGAGATTGTCATCCCCACATAAGGAAAGCACTGGAGCGCCATGTGCCGCAGCTGAGAACGCCGCTGGTGTAAACAGCTCATCGCCTTTTCCCAAAGGCACAGTGACTACGACATCATTCTCCCCAGAAATACCCCTAATCTGCTGAGCCACAGCCGAATAGTTGTTCAATGGAGTCAAAGTAGAGAAGCTACCAAGACTCACCTCAAGAGAACTTGAGTGAATGTTTCCTGGGTCCACTAGATAGCTAGTGGTGACTCCCAGTTTTTGTGCGGTCCAACTGGTGAACTCAGGAACAGTTGAATCCGTCACATAGAGTAGGGGTGCGTTCATGAGAGATGCCAGTACTGCTCCATTTGCTGCAGACTCAAGGTAAGGTTGGAGGTCTGTGGGTAGTGTGGAAAGCTCCCAGACCAGATTGACGTTATTCTGTTCATCTGTTGCATCAATCCAGGCCATCAAGACTGTCCATGCCCCCGGCATTGGATAAGGAACCTCAATTGACTCTGTGCTCAGTCCCGCAAGAATGCTCCCCGCCGGAGCCCACTGGACAAGCCGTCCTGTTGGGTCAACTAGAGCGAGGTTCAGATCTGTGCCAATCTTGTCCCAGGAGATGCTAACGTTCAGCCAGTTGGCATTTGACGGAACTGTGACCGTCCTTGTGAAGCCGGGATGGTATTTGACCTCACAGGTCATATCTGTAGAACCTGCAAAGAGCCGCTCGACTGCCATAGTCCAAGTGCCATCAATGGTCTTGGGATACCAAAAACGGAGTGGCACCCGTGACTCGACGAAATTCAGATTCCGCTCGAAGAACACTTGACTAAGTACTGAGTAGTCGACCACATTTCCATTGGGATCCTTAAGCTCGTGCGTTTGGAGGTCCTGAGTTGCCCAATCAAATGCCCCTTCCATCCAAACTGCTGTCGATGGGGGCGTGAAAGTGATGTTCGCAATCGTCCCGAATGAAACAATCTCATTCGTTGTGTATGGAGATAATGCTGAGTTCTCAAATGTGTACGCTGCTTGATCAGATGTGATTGTTGTTTGAGCGAAGCTGTCTTTCGCGAGTGCAAACACCGCAGTATCTGATGACTCCCAATCCATCAACGCTAGCTGGGCTGCTATATCTGTTGAATTTGATCCAGAGATTCGCGGATACATCGGCGTCCCAAAGCTCTCCTCAATTCTGTCAGCGATTGAACTTGGCAAAGACCCTACTCCAATTATCTGTGTGGCACCGCCATCTGGCTCCAGATACTCGGCCCAATCATCGACAAACCATTGCTCTGAATCAGAACCACTTGCGGAGATTAGCGGCGAGATATACTGCAACCCACTGTGTAGAAAGACGGAAGTCGGGACAGCGGCCATGTAGGCGAAGTCATCAATATAGGATGTCGGATCATTGTGAACAAAGGTGGCTCGACGAAATGGCAAGAATTCCGCAGGCAGACCGCCCTGCGAGGGAACAGCTCTGTCTACTATTCCAGGGAGGTTCAGCCTCGCAACCATCCCTGCGGGAATGATTGGAGCAACCAGAGGTGCTAGTAGCAGTATCATAAACAGAACAGAGAGCGGTTTCTGGGTCTTTGATGTCAAATACTGGGCACTCCTTGGTCTGGTTATCAAACCTGCAAAATCGATGCAAATCAAGCTTTCTCATGCGGTCTTCTGAGTCCTGTTGAAGCATTGTACTATGACGGGAAAACGCACAGCTCAAATATCCTGAGTTCACGTCAGGTCAAGCAGCTCTTCGTCTATGTCCTCTTCCGAGTCTTCAATCTCTTCTACCTCAGGAAGGGCATCAATGATATCGTCAATCACTTTTCTAAGTCTACGGCGCGCGGACCTTGGTATGTCCCACATCTTCTGCTCCGCTCTCTCGACTACTTCTCGGGCAATATCAAAGATCTCAGCATCCATGTAGTTCTGTGCGGCTTCCACAAAGTACTCGGCAGACTTCTTCTGATTGTCATTCATCTCAGCAATGTCGCCAAGAAGAGAAAGTGCATCCGCTGAACCTGCCTTGTCGTCAATCTCTCTATATATCTTGAGAGCCTTCTTGAACTCTTTCTGCGCTGACTCCCATTCCTCTTTGTCAGCATACGCGTTGCCGACATCCATTATCGTGCTGGCCACGCCCTGCTGGTTGTCGACGGCCTTGTAGGCCCTCTGAGCCTTCTTGAAGAAGCTGAGCGCCTCTTCAAACTCACCGAGGCCATGTTTCGCGAGAGCTAGTGCATACATAGCGTCAGCCGCCCCGTCCTTGTTGGATACCTTCTCGAAAAGCTTCATTGCCTTCTCACAGGTCGCCGAAGCTTCCGTCCACTGCTCTAGATTGATCTGAGCGACTCCGAGGTTGTATAGGGCATCGCTAATGCCAGGCTCGTCTTTGATCTTCTTGTAGATGTCAAGAGACTGTTCAAAGCTCTTCAGGGCTTCTTCATATTCAGCGACTGCCATGTAGATGTTTCCGACGGCGTTGAGTATCTTCGCTGAAACATCCATTTCGCCAGCTTCGCGCGCCTTGGAGGCCTGTTCTAGTATCTCGGCCGGGTCCAAGTCTTCAATTGACGCTTCTTCGTCGCTCAAGGGCTCACTTCTCCGATTGTCAGCTGTGGCGGTTCATCTCGCTTTTGAGCCTTTCTGCATATACATCATGGTCCCATTATCTGATTGGGATTTTCAAGTAGTGCCTTGACAGAATCCTTCACGACGAACTGTTCGTCTCCTACTTGAACCTCCAGAAGCTTCCGTAGCTCGAACCTGCGAAGATAACCCACGGCCTGTTCACGCGTGACGTTCAGTTCCTTCATGAGTTTGTTCAAGCCATCAGAGGCACCGCTGTACTTCGCGAACTTGGAGAAGACTGAACTCCACTGCATCATTGACAGAAAGAGCAAAGTTCGAAGCACTCTATCTACATTCTCGCCTGTTTCGGCAGAGCATGGCATCACCGCCTGACCTGCCAGAAAACGCATATTCTTCCTCAGCTGGTCTACAGGACGCGCATTAGGAAGATCTAGCTTATTGGCTGCCACAACACAAGGCACTCCAGGTAAGAAGAAAGCAATCTCTCGGAAGAACAATTTGGCTCTTGCATCGGACTCTGGATCAGCCGAGTCAACAACAAAGATGATTCCATCTGCGCCTTCACTAAGGATCTTGCGAATAGTTCTGAACCTAAGAAGTCCAGGAGTCCCAAAGAGGAATACGCTCATACCACTGATGTTTGCCATTCCGTGGTCCATTGCAATCGTAGTGCCATTCCGCTCGATGTTGATGCACGCGCCATCTGTAATCTGATGTACCACTTGACTCTTACCAGACTCGTAGGGTCCCGTGACGATGATCTTCATGCGATTGCACCTCCGTTCTTCGCAGCTGAGAGCTAAGTTCACTGTAATACCCTGAGAGATACATGGTTTGCCGTGTTCTACCCGTCCCAATCCTTATAGCCGGTCCCCAGAATCAACCACACTGTGGGAGTGATTTTCTTGGAAATCAAGAAGTTAGCCGAGAACCTCCATGAGATTCCAAAGGGTACAATCAGTTGCATGAGTGTTCCAGTGAAGATCTACGCTTCAGATGCTCTTGTCAAAAAGATGAAACAGGATAAGACCTTCCAGCAAGGCACGAATGTGGCCTGTCTTCCCGGAATCTACTCTCATAGTACGATTCTTCCAGATGGACACCAAGGTTACGGATTCCCCATTGGAGGGGTGGCTGCAACTGACTACGAACAGGGAGTGATATCTCCCGGCGGCGTTGGTTACGACATCAACTGCGGAGTCCGTGTCCTGACGACTAGTCTGGATGAGAGGGACGTCCGACCCAAGATTAGAGCCCTCATCGACCGCCTGTTTGAGGAAGTGCCTACAGGAGTGGGTCGCCGGGGCAAGATTCAGTTGAGCGGTAACAGAGGCGTTGATGAGGTCCTCAATAGAGGAGCAGAATGGGCTGTGGAGGAAGGGTATGGTTGGGATAAGGATTTGGAACATATCGAGGCTAGAGGGGGTCTTGATTTCGCTGATGCATCCAAGGTTTCACTTCATGCTAAGAAGAGGGGCATGGGACAAGTGGGTACCTTAGGCTCAGGAAACCACTTTCTAGAGATACAGCTAGTTGATGCAATCTACGATGATGTGGCCGCCAAGGCTATGGGTATAACAAGGACAGGTCAGGTCACAGTCATGATACATAGCGGGTCAAGGGGCCTGGGGCATCAAGTCTGCAGTGATTATATCAAAACAATGACGCAAGCCATGAGGAAATACAACATTCAGGTGCCTGATAGAGAACTGTGTAGCGCACCAACTACAACTCCAGAAGGGCAGGCATATCTTGGAGCCATGAGCGCGGCCGCAAACTATGCCTGGGCGAATCGACAGGCCATGATGCATTGGACACGGATGACCTTCGAGAAGATCATGGGTCGGTCTGCAGAAGACCTGGACATGCGACTGATATACGATGTCGCTCATAACATGGGGAAAGTTGAGGAGCATGACATCGATCAGAAGAGAAGAAAGGTTGTGGTTCATCGAAAGGGTGCAACGAGAGCATTTCCGGCGGACCATCCAGAAACTCCAGCCGCTTACCGAAGCATCGGGCAGCCAGTTCTGATTCCAGGCACAATGGGAACAGCCTCCTATATCCTCGTAGGAAACCCGAAGAGCATGGAGCTGACCTTTGGCTCAACCGCTCATGGTGCTGGAAGGTTCATGAGCAGGACAAGGGCAAAGAAACAGTTCTTTGGAAAGGAGGTCCAAAGTCGACTGGGAAGGGAGGGTATAGTGGTCAAGTCAGCCAAGGCGGTGGTCATTGCGGAGGAAGCACCCGGGGCATACAAGGATGTTGACGAGGTAGTGCGAGTTTCTGACGCAGTTGGAATTGCCACAAAGGCAGTCCGATTACGACCTATCGGAGTCATCAAGGGATAATTCCGAAGAACGTTCCCTAGAGGCCATGTCCGCAAGGACAAGAGCAATTCCCACTAGAATCACAGCGAATCCAATCAGTGTCATCATTGTTGGTATTTCTCCGAGGAATACTAGTGCCAGTAGCGTGGCGCCTATGGGCTCACCGAGTACTGCAGAAGATACGACATATGCTGGAACCAGAGTTAAGAGATAGTTGTTTACTGAGTGGCCGAGAGCAGTGGGGAAGACTGCTAGGGCCAAGTAGATTGCTACCTCTCTTGGATCAAATACTAAGACGTTGAGGCCCAATGATAGGCAGAGGGACAGCGTGGTTGCTGCCGCTACTAGGTAGATTATCGAAGTATATACAGTGATTGGCAGACCTACAGCGTATCTCCGTCCGCCAATAAAGTAAATGGCCAGAAAGAGGGCGCTGAGGAGCGCAAGAAGGTCACCAGTCAATGCGCCAGCACCGACGGTTTCGAAATCAGTCCAAGCCAAGAAGACTGCACCGCTTACGGCCGCCAACACACCAGCCCAGGATCTCCGACGCAGAGCTTCACCGAGGACTACTGTTGAGAGAATCGCCGTGAGAATTGGAGAAGTGTTGACTAGAACCACGCTGGCGGCGACCGTTGTCATGAACAATGATGTGAACCAAGTTGAGAAATGAAGAGAGAGGACAATCCCAATCAGAACGAGCCAGCCCCAAGTGCGTTTCAACTGTTGACTGCGATAGCTAGTGTGGTCCCCCCTTGCGAAACCAATGCCTGCCATGAGTATTGCGCCATAGAGGGTTCTCCAGAACACAATCACCAATGGGGGTGACAGAACTGGGTCGGTGATGCGAATTAGGATGCTGGCGCTTGAGACCATAGGAACAGAGAGAACCAGAAGCAGTACCACACGAAGCCTATTGGATTCCCCTTCCGTCTCCTGTTGCATCATTCTACCTCGCCGAATCCGTTATTGTCGATCCGCACAGTATGCACTTTGTGAGCTCCGCGCTCGTTGAAGCAACCTTAGAGTCACATGAAGGGCATTCGGTTACGACAAGATTGCCCAGGTCATGACCACGAAGAATCTCGATGACCTCGTCAAGATCCTCATAGACGAACAAAGCCTTTCCATCCGCACCAAGTACCATGCGAGAGATACTCCCACTGTTCCTGTGGTGAAACATGAGAATAGGCTTGGAGAGCTCGATTGCCAGCATGATCTCCATTCCTACTCCATGTGAAGGACTGGAAACCTCAGCAATCAGAAGGTCACACGACCTCACATTGTGCACGTCTCGTTCGTAAATCTCCTTTGCTGATACAGGGGGAAGGAATTGAGGAGCAAACACTTCAACTCCCTCTTCCGCAAGCGTTCTGATCACTAGCTTGTAGAAGTCATCTCTTCTCTCCTGTGAATGAATTATCGGACCGGACAAGTATGCTAGAACCATCTCTCTTCCTCAGTTCCTCTAGGGCCTACTGTTATCACTCATCCAAGTCGAGCAGAGCAGTTTGGGTCTTGAGCTCGGTAATAGATGGAACTGAGCCATCGTCCTCGACTTTCTCGAGCGTTCCAGAGCGACCAAGTGAGAGCTGCATTCTTCCTTGCCATTCCTTCGCCCACCCATCCACCAACTTGACGACCATTCCCGCCGACAAGTCGCGACCCTCTCCAAAGCCCCACAGGCTCATGATTGCAGTGCCTGTTTCATCTGCAACCAGCACCTCAGTCAGCTGGGTCTTACGGCCACCTCTTGTTCGGACTATGCGAGGAGGAGCAACCGAAACAACGCGGACTACAACTTCTGGAACGTTCCTTCCTACCTCAACTTCGTTCAGTTTCAAGGCTCTACCTCTATAGGCTATGGACTTTCTCCACTGTGTCTATTCCTGATATTACACATGCAAATCAGTCTTCCGAGCCAAGCAGAATCAATGTAATAGCAGTTCGGACTTCATATTGGTTGAACATTAGATTTCATTCATCCTTGCTGTCCTTAGACTCCTTGACGGAAGATTCCCGCGAAATGCGCTCAAGAATGGCATCAATCTCCATGATAGCCTCTTGATCAATTACATCAAGAGTAGCTTTAGTACTTGGCTCTTCGTCAGGTCCCAGTTTCTCAATCTCACCCAGGAATAGATAGAGTTCTCTCATTTCTTCCTCGTCAAGTTCCGGCTCAATGTCAGGTTCTCCATTCGTTGCGATGACCTCGTCGTGGGAAAAGGCTTCCAGGGCTGTGTCGAGCTCTTCCTTTGACACTTTCTCAATCTCAGCACCAACGAATTCGTCAGCCTCAAGCGCTTCAAATATCAACTCTATGGCCATTTTCCTTCCTTCATCTTCGGTCAAGAGTACTTCTATGTCAGCGGCTTCTTCCTCAGCCCCCTCGACTGATACTTCGATTGCTTCGACTTCCTTTGTCGAAACAGGTTCTTCTGGTTCATCGATGGCCTCTACAACTACATCATATGCATCAGACTCGGCGACTACCGGTACTTCCGTTGCTATTTCAAACTCAGTAGGACCCTCTTCTCCCTGAACTGCAGCGACCTGCTCTACAGTGGCGATCTCTTCAGAAACTTCTATGTCAATAAGCTCTTCTTCACCGAAACTCTCAACCGCCACCTCAACTTCCTCTGGTTCTGTAACATCAGTTTCCACAACGTCGTCAATCTCTTCGACTACTTCCTCCACAATCTCGTAGCCCTCGGCATCTTCAATCACATTGCCAAATTCATCAACAAGGACTTCTTCCACGACTTCGACTGTTTCATAGTCCTCAGCAAGCTCTTCTTCACGCGCACGCGCCATTGCGTCAACTTCTGCAATAGCCTCCTCAGTGGCTTTGTCAGTGAAACTCAGTAGCTGTGAAGTCGGTAGGTCAGGAAGGGCAACTCCGACATAAGTCGCGGCGGCATTCATCAGGATTCTCAACATCTCATCCCGACGACCCTTGTCGATGGCGACCATAGGATAAGTCGGAACTCCGAGTATCTTCTGTACTACCTCTGGCTTCATCACGTTAGGCTTGTCCTGTTTATTGGCGATCGCGAATAGAGGCACTTTTGGTGCATCTCTTCTGATGAGCTTGAGAATATCCTTGCTGATTATGACATTACGAAGTGAAGAATCGCATACAAGAAAGATAACATCGGCCCCGTGGAAGTAGAATCTCCACAGCTTTCTGAATCGAACCTGACCAGCGAAGACCAAAAGGACTAGCGAGTAGTTCCCGAATCGAATGTTCTCGACAGTTTCAAGATTCAGAGCAATAGTGGGCACATACTGAGTGGGAGGCGTTTCTCCGAGAAGGAGATGAAGCGTCGTGGTCTTCCCGACGCCACCCTCCCCAACGAGTGCTATTTTCAGCTTTGTAATCACTGATGGCTCGATGACGGCCTCATAGTTGTCTAACAGGCTCTCGAAGCCAGAGCTTGATATCTTTCTCTTGATGCTGGTTGTGCCGTCCTTCAGCTTGTCAGCGATGACTCTCTCATCTTCGCCAATGTCGCTAACATAGACCAGCAATACGTCTTGAACCACCTCTCTGCTCATGAATTTGTCATCTTCAATGACAAGGGCGAGCTCGGCTGTATCGTTTCCCGAGGCTGACTGTATCTCACGACGTGTGGAAAGGAATTCCTCAACCGCCTCCCATGGAACCTCAATAGGCCAGTATGAAGACGAGGCAAGGAGATCCCCCGTGGATATACGGATCAGATATGTCGCGATTATCAAGTGAGGCTCACCATCATCATATGAGGCAACAGTGTGGTACCGTTCTTCCGGATACAAGATTGTGAATCAGAGTGTTCAAGGTCAAGGCTCGGCTTCAATGCTATTTACAGCATTCTGTGCCGGCAGGAATACTCACAATGACATATGAGACAATCTGTGATAAGACCGTATACTGGGCCTGTTGGGAAAGACACCGTGATGATTTGCACCAGGCTCGACAGAAGTCTATTTGGGACGCAGAGGTTCGCACAGGCGATCCTCCGCATCCGTCGGGCCTTCAAGCCGGACGCACGCAGAAATCGGTTTGCGCAAGTATTGTTTGCAAGGGGATTCATCCCCTCGGAAGCGAATGTTCCGAGAGTCCAATGCTAGAACTCGTAATAGTGACCGTGTGTAGTGAATGCGAGTTCTTGTGACGGGGAAGTCGTACGTCCTGCTCATTCACGAAGGCAGCCTACCCCGGATGGGGTATGCAGGATGCCGAGTGGTCTTACGGCATATGAAACTTTCTG
>CAYFTD010000290.1:0-1769 GCA_964345915.1 uncultured archaeon | reverse complement strand
GTAGGCACCGTTAGTCCAATATCCGGTCTTTTTCTCAACCATCCAAGACTTGGGGAACAAATACGTGTCACGCCTAGTGCGATGTGACTCCAAGAAGTCTATTGCACGTCTAAACCAATCACTTTGTCTTGCCACTTCGAAAGGTGCCATCATCTCTAAAGCAAGCAAGAGGTCTGGCTTGATCCCTTCCTGAGGCGGTACAAAGTAGTTCGGTAGATGGACGCTCCACCCAATCACATAGTACCTGCTACCGTGCATCATCAAGCCATAGCCGGGTTGAAGTTGTTGATATTCTGGACTCAACACCAGATCCGCGATTCTCTCAGCTTTGTCTTTCAGTTCTGGGTCTTGCAGTATCTCCTTGGAACTGGCAAAGGCACGAAGATCGTGCACCCAAGGAAGAATCAGATTCTGCCCGAAGTATAGTTCCGGATTCACGAGCCTATGCTTCCTCAAGCCATCTGGAATTGAGAATTCACTCTCGTCAACGTACACACTCTCAATAGTCTGGCTCTCTGCGAAGGAGTGAATCAAGTTCAATCGTTTCGTCAAGACGTCATGGACGGGTTTCGTATCGTGGTAGCCCGTGTAAGCCAAGAGAGAGGCAACGATGGTTCTCAGAAAGACCCTGAATGGATGTCCAATCTCAGGTTCAATCCCCTCTGACAGCCAGACTCTAGACGGAAGGGTCATCCCATCAAAGGGCTGTAGTCCCGCACGCATTCCGAGCTGTCCAAGCTTGCCCATCACATTCTCAAAGGCCTCCGGGTTACTCGAGTGTATCTCTTTCATCTCAAACTTCGGATGTAGTCGCTCCAACCAGATCTTGACAGACTTGCTCGCAAGGAAGTCGTTGAGGGCCTTGCTGACAATCTCCACATTCTGCTCCTCAACCAGCTCCACCATCGTCCGAAAACGAATCACTGGTCCTGCATTGTCAATGAGCCATTGTGTCAAATCACCGAGACTCAATGGAGCCACAATCCTTCCGAGTATTCCGTCATCCACAACTCATAACTGGTAGCGATATTATGAATGCATTGACAAAGGCGATGGGTGTGTCAAATGTCTGAAGACATTACGAGTTTCAAGAAAGAGATAATGAGCGAGATCTATCAGAGCCGAATGCTACTGACTTCTACACGTGACAGGAGCGAGGGTTGGACACTCATCTCGGGGCTATGGAGTCCCTTCTACATCCAACTCCGACTTCTGAGCTCCTTTCCTGAAACTCTCTCAAAGGTGGGCAAAGCGATGTCTATGCTATTGAGAGAGGAGGCGCCTGAGGTCAACAAAGTCATCGGAGTAGCTTTCGCCGGAGTGCCAATTGCAACAGCCATCGCGCTAGAGTCCAAACTTCCCGCCTGTCACACTCGCAAGATGGTCGGAGCCAGGACGGAGGACGAACTCCAAAGAGCAATACAGGAATATGGACAACACTCAATGTTGGAGGGTATCATAGACGACGGCGATGTGTTGTGCATTGTGGATGATCTAGTGACCAGAATGGAGAGCAAGCTAGTGGCACGTGCACAGGTCTTGGCTGAGATTGAGCGGCGAAACGTCAGAAACGTCAAATGCGACCACATAGCTGTTGTCGTCGATCGGCAGCAGGGGGCAAAGGAACGCGCCCGTGAATTCAACCTCAAGCTACATTCTCTCATCGACCTCGTAGAAGAAGGGCTACCCATGGTCAAGGACTTGATGGCACAAGAAGAATTCGAGCTTATCACCTCATACCTTGCCGACCCCCAGAAGTATCAAGAGAA
>CAYFTD010000289.1:0-1953 GCA_964345915.1 uncultured archaeon | reverse complement strand
GTTGCACACGACGTTCCCTTCATCATGGGCATTGCTAAGACTGAGGTGTTGACACCTACAGGTGCGGCGCTACTTGTGACTCTCGCGGATGAATACGTTGAGTCAGTAGAAGGCTTTGTCACAAAACAACAGGGCATAGCCTTTGGTTCTAGAGATCTGGGTGAAACTCCCAACTTCATGAGGATTGCCGTGGGCGAATTTGCCGAGGAGCCCGAAGAGGAACCTATTCCTACCAAGAAGAAACCGAAGAAGAAGCCCCCTCGTAAGAAGAAGCCGGCCAAGAAAAAGCCCAGGCCCTCCAAGGCAGAGGAGCGAGCTCAGATGGATGAAAGATGGAGTTCTGACGAAGTGATTGTTATTGAAACCAATGTGGATGACATCGACGGAGAAGCCATTGGCGCTCTGTTCGATGCGCTTCTGTCGGAGGGTCTTGCATATGATGTTGTGATGATTCCAGCCTACGGGAAGAAGAATCGTCCATGCTATGTCATCAAGGTGATCGCTGCAAAGGCCGGGCTCAAGAGCATAGCAGCCATAATGATTAGACATCTCGGGACACTGGGGATTCGTTATACGGCATGGGATAGGCTCAAGGCCGCTCGTGAGAGTCTGGTCTGCAAGCTTGAGATTGAGGGCAGGGAGTTCATGGTACGAGTGAAGGTCTCTCGTGGCATAGATGGTAGTGTGATCAACATCAAGCCTGAGGCCGACGACGTGATGAAAGTGTCTAAGGAAACTGGCATTCCAGTTCGTGAACTCAAGCCAAGGATTGCGATGCAGGCTCATGCAATCACTGAGTAGGCTGATTATGACTTGTCCTTATTGCGTTGAAACCTGCACGACTCTTTCTGGCGTTTCTTTGATATTGAAGTCCTTGAGATACTGATGAGGCACTAGGTTCTCAAAGGCCCTGCTGCAGAGATTTGCATAAGCCTCAGGATCATACCTTGTTGTATCATCAAAGAGCTCCACGGCTTTGACCCTTCGCATTGGACTCTCCGACTCCGCACTCACAAGGACATAACGCACCTTCTGTCCTGCATGAATCTCTCTGCCGCTCTCCACCAACTGGTGTGCAACTATGGCCGCCCTAGACATTGCGCGGTATTCGTACGGCTCACGTGTCAGACGTGTATGTAGAATCAAATCCCTCATGTCCACATCTCCCCTATACAACTTCTCAATGTAATCATGACACACCAGATGTGCTTCGGGTATCTTCTCCATGAACTCAGTCTTGTTGCGGGCGCGTGCAAACGTCTTAATCATCGCCATCTGGCAGTCGCCCACGTAGAGGCATGTGTCTCGTCGTCTGGTTTCTATACCGCGAGTCTTGATGCCTCCATTGGCATAGACCCCATAGTATCGGTTTAGCGGCGCAATAGAAGGATGTAGTCGCGATGACGGGATTACCATCCATCTATAAACACCCTTAGGTGACATCGTAATTTCGACTGCATCAGAGACCCTTCGACAGAACTCAACGACTCTGTCATATTCCGGTTCTCCGTTCGCTCTCATCCATACCGAGTCAACAATGCCATGTATCAACTCAAAACCCATCTCTTCCCCAATCTCTTGAGTTGTCAGGAGTACATCCCTTGCAAGTGCAGTGACAGCCGTATGTGCCTCCACTCGCCCACATCGGGCGTTCTTGAAACCAAGATAGCCAAAGCATGACACCAGCACCCCCTTCAGTGTGTTCTCCATCAGTCTGTACTTCTTGGCGTCATGCCCCTTCTCAATCTGCTTCTTGAACTCCCTACGCTTCTTCACGACAAGTTCGAGCGACTCTGAAACGATTCCCCTCTTCCTCGTACATAGTCGAAATGGCACCTCTGGAACCCTGATACAGTACTTCTCATCATATGAACAGTCGTCAAGTGTACAGATTGTTTCCGGACTGATATTTCGGTTCACCATCAGAGTGGGGTACATCGAGGAAAAATCGCA
>CAYFTD010000288.1:0-3781 GCA_964345915.1 uncultured archaeon | reverse complement strand
TCCATGAGAACGGCCTAATTGGCGGCTTGGCCAAAGCCTTACTTGGTTACAATGGCAATCCGTCGTTTCTGGAGGTAGCTGGATACGTACTATATCTACTGATTGTGACAGTATACTACATGAGAAAGAGGCGACCGACGAATCCCGACACTCGCACAACTTCATCGCAGGAAACAGTAGCACCAGTTTCTACATAGTACAGATCTATTCGTGACACAGAGAACAATATGGAGGTCCGTTTCGCTATCTGCCTGAAACGAAACCACTTTTACGAAACACCCCTCAGATTCTTGTGAGGGGGAAGACAGAAACACAAAGACATACAATAGAAAATAGAGGGTGCTAGACAAATGACAAAGACACAGAAACAAAGATTCACCCTGAAAGACAGAGTACGCAAGACGCTCAAGGACAACAAACTGTGCAAAGTAGCGTTTGACGAGCTTGAGAAAGATGACGAGGTACAAGCTCTCCTTGAAGACTCGAATCGGATGGCCATTGACAGAATGGGCTTTTCTGACCATGGTCATACACACTCACTCATAGTTGCAATGAATGGAATCCGACTTCTCCGGAAATTGAGTAAAGGACTCCAACCGACTATAGTTCAGGAAGAAACGGGAGAACTCGAGGACGCCGAACTGGTTGTGTTCCTTGGATGCTACATGCATGATCTGGGGATGGCCGTCGCCCGTCCAAACCACGACATATTCACAGTTGTATTGGCAAACTCAATCCTAGACAGGATTCTAACCAAGGTCTATCCGCACGACATCCGTAAGCGCGTACACGTAAGAGGACATGTGCTTCATACGATATACTCTCATGACATGGCCGCCTCTCCACTTACGGTGGAGGCTGGCATTGTTGGCATCGCTGATGCCCTTGACATGACCAAGGGTCGTGCGCGTATTCCATTTGAGGCTGGTAGCGTCAACATTCACTCTGCTTCAGCGATGGCAATTGAGAGAGTCAAGATAAGAAAAGGCGAGGCAAAGACTGTAAGAATCGATGTCATAATGAATAACACATCAGGTATCTTCCAGATTCAAGAACTACTGGAGAAGAAAATCAGGAGCGCCCCTGGTCTGTTAGACCACATAGAGCTCTACGCAATCATGTCTGCAAAGGAAGAGAAGATCCTTGGCGAGGAACTCAAAGTTCTATAGCCTCATCCAGTTCTCTGGTGAAGCATGATGCAAACTATATTGCAACTGCCCAAAGCCACCCTAGACCGTTTGCACAGCCATGCAGAGGGTGGGCTACCTCTTGAGTCAGTTGCTCTTCTCTTTGGACATGTCAAGGAATCAGGTATAACAGTCACCAGGTCAGAGCTATTGGAGAACACAGCAGTTTCTACAATATCATTTGCAGTTGATCCAGAGCGAGAGTACCAGCTTCTGATCGACGCCGAAACACGTGGTGAGGACTGGGTCGGCATCTTCCATTCACATCCTGCTCCTCCAAGACCATCGTCCCGAGACCTAGAGAACATGCGTCTAAACCCTGTAGTCTGGGCAATTGCCTCAAGAGAAACCGGCCGCTGGGAAACCCGAGCTTACCTTCTTCAAGAAGACGAGGTTGTCGAGGTCAAGATAGTAATAACATAGACTGGTCATCGTTTCAGTGCTCTAATTGTACCGGAAGTCTTCAGGGGCTCAAATGAAACCCGTGTGCTCTCAACAGATGATAACAAGACTGCAGAAGTGATTACTTTCTCCAATAGACCCGCACTACATTGCAGAATTCCATCTCCGCTGGCCTCATCGTAATCGCTAAGGAAGAATCTTGAGTCGGCTACTGCGACCTCACCATAGATTGAGTGCATACTCGAACGAATTGCACTTGAGAGTTGCTTGCCACTTATCGCAGGTCCGGCCATGTGTAGATGGAAACGGACGTATCTCTTCCTTTTCTTCTTCAAGGGGAATCACCCCGTTTGACAATCTCCATGCCAGGTCCAAGATAGTCATTGCTGAGTCGCTTCTCATTTCTCAGGATCATCTTCTCTGGGTTCTCATGAACCGCCTTTTCACAGTCATTCCAATCAAGTCCAAACAAGAGGCCCACATAACACAAGGCTCTTGGTGCTCTCAAGGCGATTGGTTCAGCTGCACCGCTAGAAATGACCATCGGCATTCCTGCATCAAGGGCAGTCTGAGCGTTCTCCCTGAGAACTTTGAGTATCTTTGACCTAGTCAAACCTGAAACTCCCAAGAGCGGAGAAATCGGAATCTCTAGGGCTGTGTCTGAAGACGCCGCCAACTTCGCCGTGCTTCTTCTCAGGCTAGCTCCTTTGATAGGGTCATTAAGTGTCAGAAGGTCCACTCTGCTGTCATTTGCCGCCCAATTCGCCACACTTGTTTCTGCCAGTGATACAGCAACAATCGCCGACTGTGGTCGAGCCTTTTCTACGGCCTTCTTCACGGCTCTAAGACCTTTCTTGCTTATGTCGGTGCGAGTGAACAGAATCATGTTCTCATTAGCTCTCTCAATCGGCCTTCTTCCTGAAAGCGTCAATGCAATCCCCTTGAAACCCATCCCGCTGGCCATCTGAATAAAAGCATCAAGACTCTCATCCGTTGGGACCTTTACGTTCATGTCGATTGCCATTAGCTTGGACCTCGATGTGGCTGCAGAAGTTCAATCAGGAAGGCCTCTGCCTCTGAGGGCACACAACGCGGATATTGCCTTAGTTGCACCCTGACGCTGATGACATCTGGCCCTGTGGCCAGCTGCATCTTACCCAAGAAAGATGCTTGCTTATCAATTCTAAGAAACAAGGAGCATTGTTCATCCAGTCTTAGATGAAGCGTTCGTATGATGTAGCTCCTGTCACTCTCGGAAAGTCTACTAATCATCATACTAAATGCATTCTCACACTCTTTCTTGTCTTCTAGTACTGAAGAGAGTATAACAATCCGACCCTGTTGATGCGCTTCAACCATCTCAACGGTGATTCTCACGTTCTCATGAGCACTCTCTGGATAGAGGCTCAAGAGGGCAACCTGCACTCTCTCTTGAACTTCTGTCGCTCGCGAGTACGCGCGAGCCACAATTCTGCTGACAAACAGAATCTTCGACTCCTCTGTTGAGAGTCCCTGACCTACTTACCGCGATTGTCTTTGGCTCCGAGAGACGGTCTAATCTTCTCAGCGCCAGTGCCCCTTCTTCTGAGGCCCCGGCTTCTCTTGCCCGCAGAAGTAAGCCCTCGACTCACTCTACCCTTCTGAACAGGATCGCATATCCAGTTTATTGCTGGGTCGTTGTATATGACTGGATGATTGGGATCAACCATGATGATCTCGTGCCAAACCCACTTGTGGTCGGAGCCGACCCAGTAAGAGTTCAGGACACGAAGGTTTGGGTACTTACGAGCAGCACGTTCTTCAGCAATCCATCGGCGGGACTTCTGAGGTGTGTATCTAGTGACACCCATGCTCCTTGGTTTCCTTCCCATTCGCGGTCTCGGTTTCTCGCGAGGCCCTCTTCCAGTCTTAATCCTGACCACTACATAGCCCTGTTTTGCCTTGTAGCCTAGGGCCCGTGCTCGTCCAAGTCTAGTAGGTTTCTCAAGTCGTACGATAGTGGCCTGTTTCCTCCAGACTATCAGCCGACCTCTAATACTCTCGGAACGCTCCTGCTGTTCCTTAATCCAGCTTTCATTCATGTACTTGTAAGCTGTTGGCATACAATACCATCCTCTGTTGTGATTCATTCGCTTTGCTTGTGGTTCAGCCCTTGAGGGCCACATCCCTGCGGACGTATCCGCCTAAACAAA
>CAYFTD010000287.1:0-4144 GCA_964345915.1 uncultured archaeon | reverse complement strand
ATGTGAAGGTCACATTTACGGTTAGAGCTATCGAAACAGAATTGGTCGTAGTGTTATTGGCTACAGAAGTCGACTGGAGGAGTTCGACGCCAATTAACGTGGAGTACTGGGACACACTCAATAATATCCCCATCACTACAGCCAATGTGAATTGGAGCGTTGGTGCCTATGAGGATAATACCCTGACTCCGGTAGCCGGTCAATACATTGGCACCATAGACACATTCGCAACTGGCGAGAATGCTGGGCAGTGGCTCCTGACGATCGAGGCCAGGGACGCCTCAAACAAATATCAGAGTCAGATGATCTTTGAACCGCTCGTGGTGCTCGACATCCCTAGTGAAATGGACATCATCGATCCAGATGTTGAGTTCCTCGACGTATTTCGTGGAGACCCAGTAGATATCACCATCTTCCTGAGAGACCCATCGAGCGGGTTAGGAATTGAGGACCAATATGTGAAAGATTATCCAAGGGTCATTTTCGAGGGACAGATAAGAGCCAATCTGACCTACAATGGAACGCAAGGTTACTACACCGGAACGTTGCCTGGCGATGCAACGGGAGGTCTGAACCCTGGTCCCTATACCGTCAGAATTGTGTCGGACCTTACGAACTATGAGCTGGCACTTAACCAATTCGAATTGAACGTTCAAGAGTACAGAACAGAGATGTACATCTGGGACGACGGTTCTTGGAATAGCGGCACTGTGAGCATCAGATCAGTGTTCCAAGAGGTCGTCAACTTCACGGTATGGCTCAATTCTCCAGCGCTTGGGAACCTGTCAATTGATGATGCCATCATAAGGTTTGACTCACCGTGGCAGTTGAACCTAAACTTCACCAATATGGGCAATGGAATCTACACTCTCCTGTTCAATACCGAGAATGGCACTTGGGGCTTCTGGGGACTAACGTTCAGAGCGTTCCCTGCGAATATCACGTTCGCTGATGTATCATTCAGCGTAGCTATAACAATCGGCTTGATAACCACCGAGGTGAATGCCGACGAGCTTGTTGGAACTCACACTTGGGGTTGGAAAGGAAATCTCAGCTTCTACTATAACGATACTCACAACGACCTTGGAATTGACAATGCTACGGTTACGTATACCTACGGCACCATATCTGGTCTTCCTGCGTATGATCTCGGCGACGGAACATACCTCGTGTATATCGACACGACACTTCTCGAACCTCGAGAAAGTCACCACATTATAACCATCAACTTCGGAAAAGACCAATACGAGCAAGCCGCTGCCGGTTTTCAGCTCTTGGTCGAAGAAGTACCCACTGAGGTACATCTTACTCAGACCGGGGGCCGGGTACTTAGCAATGTCACTGAGGAAGGTGTTCTACGGGTTAGGATTGAAGTCCCAGTCCTTGACAGCATAGAATTGACATTCTTCTACAATGACACGGATCTGGATGACGGGTATGTCGGCGGTCTCAATGGTTCTGCCACTGATGACACCGACTTGTTCGGAGGCTACACAAGGACTTCTTCCCCAACACTAACGGACTTGGGGAATGGATACTATAGATTCCTCTTTGACGCAAGCGAATCGTGGTTGTTTGAAACTAGGGGTGGTACGCCGGCAGCGACCACTGACAATCCCTACACATTTGTCGTCAGACTCTCTCTACCGAACAGGATTGAAGCAGAGGTCGAGATCATAATTGATGTTATTGACATACCAACTGAACTGACAGTAGTTGAATCCGACTTAACTCTGAACTATGGCGAAACGGGCTACGTAGTGGTGAGCTACAGAGACACTTGGCACGACAGACCCATTGGAGGGGCAGAAATCTCAGGCCTCAAGGATAGCGAGTACCTCAGAATCCTTGAGAATGTCACAGAGCCGACAGTGGGGCGGTATAGAATCACATTCGTCGCTGAAGCTGGTCTTTTGGAGTTCTTGAGAGACCCACAGAATGTCAGCCTGACCATCACACTGGACAAGACTGACTATGAGATTCAGATCGATACGACACTTGTAGTTCAAATCACACTCACTCCAATTGAGGAAACTATGAACACTGTGATTCCGATTGCGTTTCCTGTCAGCCTCATATTCGTCGTTTTGCTTATTGCCTACATCCGGGTGTGGAGTGTGCCAAAGAGACTCCGACAAATCAATGCCCAGATTAAGGCATTGAGGAAGGGCAAGATTCCAAAGCCAATCGATGAGGCGAAGAGTCGACAGGAGCTGCTGGCCGAGCTGTTCAACGATACCTATTCGGAGATTGACATCAAACGTGAGTCAGTTCAAATGCCAGAGGAGTCCTTCCAGGTCAACGTACCAGATATGGGCGAGCTGCTCATCCAGCTGCAAATCCTGACCAACCTGACTCCGGAAGAGCTAGAGGAGTTCAAAGGTGACATCTCAAAGATGAGAGTCAGTGAGCAGGCAACATTCGTGAAGGAAGTCATTATGCAGGAGGCCATGAGGACCGCAAGACGTGACGGCAAGACCATCGATGATGTGCTTGAAGCAGTCCGCCTTGACGCTCTGAAGCGACTCAAGGGTGAAGAGGAGCTCATCTTACCAGGCGTGCCGGTCGTGCCTGAAGAGAAACCCATGATTCTGGTGGAGGAAGAGGAAGAAGCTCCACCGCTCGTTGAGGAAGAAGAGGTGACTCCTGAGGCTGAGCGACCCGAGATGGTAGAAGTTCTACCGAGCGAAAAACTCAGTGAGTACGAGATTGAAGAGCTCCGTAAGGAGTTGGAGGCTCGTGGAGTGCCACCTCATGAGATCGACACCATCATGGAACAGGCCAAGGTACTGCCGCGTGAGCTTGTAGAAGAGCTTGTCAGGAGTCTTGGTGGGGAGAAGAAGTAACCTCTCCCCACTTCACTCCCCAAAAAGGGCCTCACAGGCGGCTTTCGAAAAATAGTCGATTCTGACTACGAACCGAATGCTGTTCTACACAGAATCTCTTATTATAGTCAGAATTCTAGACCGTACTGCGCCGCACAGTCTACTGAATGGCCATAGTCCGTGTGCGTTGCAATTGGGAAGAGAGAAACAGAGGTCGTCTACAATGGAGAAGCGTCTATATTTCGGTCTAATTTTAGTCGTATTATTCATTCTACCTTTGGTTGATTCATCCATGGGTTCGGCAATCTTCACACTAGGTGCACCTGATGCGGAGGATAGCTTCGGAGCGGTTGCGGACGGGCCAATAGCATACACTGGAAAGGGCAGTCCAATCGATGTCACACTGCAGGGAGTATTCACATCAAACGGCTCAGCATGGACATCAAGTGACCAGACTTATGCGTTCGACTTCACACCGGGAACATCTTTCTCAGTGATCAACGATAGCACAGTCAGCTGGAGAGCTTATGCGCTGATTTCCGCTCCTGGGATAGTGACAAATGTGAGCTTCGTAGTCAACTATCCGCAGGAGGACTGGAAGCCCACCACTGTCACAAATCCGGACGGGACCACGAAATCTGTTGGTTCTGACTGGGCCTTTACGGGCGGCATCTTGACTGTGATGGAATCGGCTGTTGACGTCTATGGCTTCTGGAAGATCGAGTTTGTAGGTGAAAATCATATCTCAGATTTAGTCCTGGGCGTCAACGGAGGGTCGCTGTCCGAAACGGCGATTTTTGACATCGGCCAGACTATGCAGTTCCAGCCAACGGAGTCATACCTCCCTGGCTCAGCTTCTGAGATTCGACTCATTGACCCAACTGGCTCCCTCTGGTTCTCGTCATCAGATACAAACGTCGGTTCTACAGCTCACGTCATTCCATCATTCCGATACAAGAAGGACATAACGATCAACAGCGCGCAAGTGGCCGCAGATGTCACCGACTTCCCGGTCATGTTTGATCTGCTGGACACTGACCTTCACACGAAAGTAGAACCTGGTGGTGATGACATTCTCTTTGTACAGAACGGGATAATCGTACCACACGAGATCGAGTTCTTTGACCAGAACTTCGATGCTACTAGAGCAAGACTCGTTTCCTGGGTGAGAGCGAATCTGTCAGCGTCTGTGGACACAGTGATATCAATGTACTATGGGAACTCTCTCGTAGGTCCAACAGAGAACCCTGAGGCGGTTTGGTCGAGTGGCTACGAGGCAGTGTGGCATCTAGGGGAGAATGCAGTCGGCGGTGGAACTC
>CAYFTD010000286.1:0-4917 GCA_964345915.1 uncultured archaeon | reverse complement strand
TTCTGGAGTCCATCACAACAGCAATGCCCTAAAAGGTGTCTATGATGTCCTCACTTGGCAGGGTAGCTTTGGTCACCGGTTTCAGACCGATTCAATGGGGGAAGATTCCGAGACTTGTACTCATCAGTGGCCTTCACCCAGTTCATGAATTGTGTGCTAGGAGGATCCAACGAGTACAGGTCTTTCCTTTTGGCCTCCAGACACGCTATCTCTAGCCCTGCCATCTCGGCCATTGTCTTCACCTCATTCCCGGCCTTTCTTGCCTCCTCCATCACCGGATGAAGCCAGATATCCCATTCGTTTGATCGCATCAGGTGATGATCAATAATCAGTATCGGAACGCGAGAAGCCAGGAGTCTGAGGGACGAGAGAGCAGATTGTTTCTGTGAGTCACTGAATCGGTTCAAGTATATTGGCGGGCCTCCGACAATTGCCACATCGGGTTCTAGGGAAAGCATGTAGTCCAGTGTATCTTTCACCAGGGGACCTTGGACGTCTGGAGCGAATAACATCCGTCTATCCAAATGCTCAATGGTCGTCGCAATGACATAGCCAAGGTTAGTTTCTATGGGCCCGTGCGGGAGTGGATACGAACAGAGTACATTGGTTTCACCAAATGAGAATGCCTTTCCGTCTGACCACCTAATCTCCTCAGCGACCCCCATGACATCCCTTTCAAAGTAGAATCCTCTCTTCCTCTGAGATGCATTAACATGCTCTCTGTTGTCTTTGGCAAGGATCAGTTTCCCTTCAAAGATGCGCTGGAGTTCTTCTCGTGAGCTTCGATTGAAGCGAAAGTCAGTGAATCCAGGACGAACGTGATCATAGTGATAGTGCGATACAGACAGGACATCGGAAGTTCGGGCCTCGATGAATATGTGCTCTAGGCTCTTCATGAGAAGATGGTATTCTTGAGGATGTGGCTCTAGACCTCCACGCATTGCCAAAGCGGCCGACGGGTCTAGCAGGATTGTGATGTCAGGAGTCGATACTTTGGTACACAGGGAACGCACTCCAATACTCTCGGCTGCGATGGGAACTGCTTCTATCTCGCCGATTCTCAATCTACAGCCTTCCTGTAGTACCTAAGTCTGTAAATACCATTATTATGTTCCAGCTCTGCCTCAAAAAGCTGTGATGAAACACTCCTTTCTCTGAAGCAGTTGAACATGTGTAGATCAGAGGGAAGGAAATGCTCACTAAGCTCAGTCACCTCTTCGGCAGAGAAGAGTGATAACTCACCTTCTCTGTGATTCTCCTGAAAACTACTTATCTCCGCCGAACCGACGAATATCAGAAAATGATCTGTGAGTGTACCATCAACTCGAACAAGCCTCTCTGAGACTATACCTCTATACTCGTAGCTGTCTACTTGCTGAGTGCCTGTTTCTTCAACAATCTCTCGAATTGCAGCTTCCCGTACGTGCTCTCCAAGATTCACCTTACCACCAATCATGCTCCATAGGTTCTCATAGGGCGGATTTCGCCGCTTCAGAAACAAGTAGCGGTCGTCACAACGGATGATTGCTATCGCGATTGGGACAAGAGTAGGCATGATAGAAACCTCTTGATGCTAGTCAGAGCGACGTTGGTCATCTATCAAGCCCTCTTCCCGCTTTAAAGGTAGAGTAGAAGCGAACATTCAAAGCATGCTGGCAAGTCCTTTCTGACTGGGTATCGGATGTGAGTAAGATTCTCTCCCAAGAAGTCAGATCGTCTGTCTTGGCAGAGCTCACTCCCACTGAAAATGAGATTGAGATGCAGGCTGCTGTCATAGGCAAATTGAGAGAGGCCCTTGAGAATCATGCTGCGTCCAGTGACTTCCCCTATTCATTCATAGCAGCCCAGGGTTCAACTGGGAAGAAGCAAACACAACTAAGGGGAGCATCCGACCTAGACCTCTTTGTGGCCCTGAAGAAGAATGATTTCGAAGAGATATTAGGATTAGAGGTCAGAGAGAGGACACAGGCTATTGACCAGCTGATGGAAGACATGGTTAATGAATGGTTTACTCCTGCACTTGACAGTATTGGAGCGAAATCCCTTCAGAAGGCGTTCTCCCAGCATCCGTATCTATCTCTGGTGATGGCAGATTTTGACGTCGACATTGTGTCCTGCTTCGATTTGACTTTGAGTGAACTAGCAGAGCATGGGCCCATAACTGCAATGGACCGCACTATCCATCACACAGAGTATGTTGCGAATCATCTGAACAGCAAGCAAAGAGAAGATGTGAGGATACTCAAATCATTTGCGAGAGCCAGTCATTCCTACGGAGATACCTGCGCAGTCGGGCGAATGGGATTCACAGGCTATGCTATTGAGCTACTTGTCATTCTCAAGGGAGGTTTTGATAACGCGTTGGAAGCTCTCCTGCAACTCGACCTAGCGCCTGTCGACCCGCTGGACCGGAGCCTCACCACTCTTAGGCAGGTTCCTGCGTTCAAAGATGACCACATCTTCATAATCGATCCGACCGATACAAACAGGAATGTCGCGTCTAGCTTCGACGACAGAGCCTATCGGCTTCTCAAGACTCTGGGGAAACAGCTAGTCGAATCATCGCACAAGGGCCAGGCCAGCCAAGTGATGAACCTTCTCCTTGAAAAGTCGATTCCGAAGACACCTCTGCCCCTCTGGTTCACGAAGCAAGCCCTAGTCTATGAGTTTGAGTCAGATGGGGAAGTTCACTACACAGTCCTCAGAGACAAGCTTCACAGTCTTGCGAAGAGAATAGTGAACGAGCTTATGCGTGAGCCCACGGGCGAAGACAGATTCGGTGAGGCATTGTCTGAGGTCTACTTTGAAGGCACTAGGTTCGCTGCTGGATTCCTCGTTGAAAAGACAGCTATCTCTGACACATACGAAAGAAGAGGACCACCAATCGACCTACAGACAGCGGCCGATAGTTTCACAGAAGCGCATCCTGACGCGTTTGAGAGAGATGGTCATCTCTGGGTACTGGAACGCAGGAAATGGACAAAGGCCAAGAGCCTAGTAGATTCATTAGTTGAAGAGAATCTGATAGGAGGACTGTCCCGCGTGGCTCTGGGTGACACCTCCATAAGACTACAGTATGTCATGCAGAAGTATGTCCTTGCTGTGGAAAACGAGTTCCCCATCTCGTCTGTGCAAGGGTAGAAAAGGGAACCGTGCTGCTTCCTGCTCGTGAGTTACTTTGCCGGCTGACAACATCCAGCTGATCCATCAGCCCACAAAAGACAATCACGTGCATCCCTTCCCGAAACCAAATCTAGGAGCCTTTGAAACGCCACTCAGGATTCAGATGGCTCTACGATATCTGCAGAATGAAGGGGTATTGAAGAATATCGTGAAGTCGAGTGCACCAAAGGCGAAGCTAGAGGATGCTCTCCTTGTCCACTCTTCTTATTTGGTTCACACAGTCGAGATCATGACTGAACTTGGTGGCGGAGAGCTAGGAGAGTACGCCTATGCAAGTCCAGATTTGCTTCGTTCAGTACTACATGCCTTAGGAGGAGCTATGCAAGCAGCGAATCTGGTAGCGATGGAAAAGGCAAAACATGCATTTGCACTTGTACGTCCTCCAGGACATCACGCTACTTCATCCTCACCCATGGGCCTCTGCTACTTCAATAACATCGCCGTTGCAGTGAGATCGCTAATGAGAAATCATGGAGTCGAACGTGTTTCTATTTTGGATGTCGATAGCCATCATGGGAACGGCACTGCAGAGATCTTCTACAGCGACCCAAATGTTCAGTATATCTCAGTACACGAGTATGACTATGAGAACTTCGGAATAGGGCATTTTGAGGAAATTGGGCATGGAGATGGAATGGGTACGAATGTAAACATACCCTTCGTAGAGTCATCTCCAGACGTGTCCTACCGTATGGTATTTGATCAGTTGGTATCTCCTGCGGTAGAGAGTTTCAAGCCGGACATCATCGCAATATCAGCCGGATATGATGCACACTATGCAGATCCGGTGGGGAATATGGACGTCGATTCCAGAACCTTCTGGCTGCTTGGAAATACCGTGAAGAAACTAGTTCAAACACTTGGCCTAAGGGGCTCATTCTGGGTCTTGGAGGGAGGATACAACCCACTTGCTCTCGGACCATGTGTTCATGGAAGCTTTGAGGGCCTCCTGGGCCGAAAACAACCCAAACTCGATGATCAGACAGAGAGGAAAGAGCACAAGCTATTGGTGAATGCAAACAAGCAGGTGATTGAGCAAGTACTAGAAACTCACTCACTATTTCTCTGACGCGAATGCAGCCAACCCTCTTGATGACATCGCCCTTTATGCACAACGTTTTAAGGCCATAGAACTTGGGCGACTCCAGTACCAGTAGTGGTGAAGAACAAGTGGGAAAGAAAAGGAAATCCGGCGGACGCAGCAAAGGCAGCTCTGGCAAGAGTGGGACTGTGCAGTGCTCAAAGTGCGGCCGCATCGTACCGTCTGACAAGGTCAAGCGACACACTAGACGGGTGTCGGCAGTTGATCCGCAGTTGGCTCGCGAGCTAAGGCAGCAAGGCAGTTTCATACAAACACGCAAAGTCACGCAGTACTACTGTGTCAGTTGCGCCGTACACTCGGGCAGAGTCCAGATAAGACAGGCCTCCAAGAGAAGGGACAGACGAAAGCGTCGCTAACACAGCTGCACCATGATCGATCTCTTGTATCATACGAGTCGCAAAGATAGCCCACAACTTTAGCTGGTTCTCCAAATGGTGAATGATAAAGCCATTCTGAGGTTTATTCTCGTTCTACCAAGAATACCCGAAACGGGTCAGTTCAGGCTGAAGGATTTACCCGGGTCAGGAGGAAGGGTGGACATTCTCTGCCGGTCACTTGCAGCTTGTTTTGACTGGGGTCCAGCCACTTGGCCACTCTCAAGGCTTGAATTAATAGCAGTTGTCGGGAAGGAT
>CAYFTD010000285.1:0-1715 GCA_964345915.1 uncultured archaeon | reverse complement strand
CGTAGCTGCTACTCATGTTCTTGTCCTCCGGAGGTGACTTGTGGCGGGCGTTCTCCGGCGCGTTATGAAGCCGAGCGCACTAATAAGGTTTCGTCATATCATGGCTGGCAGGCGGTGAGACTCGCATCTGGTGTGTGAAGTTACGTGTCTAGGAGGATATCACCGCTCTCTCGACCCAATCCAGGTACTTTCGGAGCAACTGGTTGAACATTTCCGGATTGTGAAGCATAGGAACATGATGTGCGTCCTTGACCACGGCAATGTCTGCCCGAGGGATAGCATCCTCAAACTGCTTCGCAACGTTTGGAGGGACTATGTCATCATGCTCCCCAACTAGGATGAAGGTTGGAACGTCGATGTTTCCGATTTCTTCTGTCACATCGAACTTGTTTGAGGCGGCAAGGTCTCTTGTCATCATTCGAGGAGTTCTACGTTTGACATCCTCTTCACGACGAATGATATCGTAAGCCTCTTGGAATATTCCTTCTCTTCGCCCTCTGAGTAGAAAGAGTTGAGTTTCAATCGTTTCCTTTGCCAGACCCCGCGCGAGCTTGGATAGTTCAAGACAGGGAGATGTGTCCACCAATGTGATGGCACAAGGTTTGCGCAATTCATCATTAAGGGTATACGACATCACAACCCCACCACCCATTGAGTGCCCAATGAGAACAAAGTCAGAAAGATCAAGATGCTCTATGAGTGCGGCCACTTCCATCGCATACCCTTGGTCGATGCTTGCTTCGTCCATTCCAGGGTCTGATTCTCCGTGACCTGAGAGGTCTAGAGCAATTACTCTGTGGGAGCCTCTGAATTCGGTCATCTGCAAGGCCCATGTTTCATGTGATGACCCCGCTCCATGAACGAAGACTAGTGAGAGCCCTTTGTTCTTGTCGGACCTCTCATCTTCATCCCGGTAGTGAAGTTGCATCTCTTGGAACTTGAAGAAAGGCACAGACTAACAGCTCCGGTACGGTAAACATCTGCACGACCTCGTTATTTAGGAGTATCCCGCTTGAAGGAAGGGTATTCCCGACCACTCAAGTAGGTACCTTTTTGTCTGCAGAAGCTTGCTCTGGGGTGAGCAACATGACCGGCAGGCTGTTTGGAACGACTGGCATCAGAAAGGTCTATGGAACAGAATTCGACCCATTCATGGCTCTAAAACTTGGGAAAGCGCTTGGGACCTGCTTGAAGAAGGGCACTGTTGTGATCGCCAGGGATGCTAGAACAACCAGTCAGATGATTGAGGATGCTCTCACGGCAGGAATCCTATCAACCGGAGTGGATGTGGTCAGGGCGGGCATGGTGCCCACCCCAACGCTTTCCTTCATCACAAAGCAGCACGGCTTCGATACAGGACTAATGGTAACAGCGTCCCACAATCCCCCGGAGTACACGGGAGTCAAGTTCTGGAGTCGTAACGGAATGGGGTATACGCCCGCCAAGGAAACCAGTATTGAGAATATCTACGACTCAGGTGAGTTCAGTGTAGCAGCCTGGGACAGTCTGGGATCCGAGAGCGAGCTGGGAAGTACAGTGGATGAACATGTAGATTCAGTCCTTTCTCACTGCGACGCTAAGCTCATCCGTTCGAAAGAGTTCAGCGTTGTCGTAGATCCAGGCAACGGTTCAGGGTCAGTCCTTACCCCTCAACTGATGACAAGACTTGCGTGCAAGGTGGTTTCGATAAACAGTGTACCTGACGGTCACTTCCC
>CAYFTD010000284.1:0-2362 GCA_964345915.1 uncultured archaeon | reverse complement strand
ATCGACCAAAACCTCTGGTGATAATCTAGCAGACTTTAGCAAGCAAACCAGCTGCGAGTCCGAGTTTGGATGAAATGATTCTTATATTAGAAGAACTTTTCATGTGAAACAACCTAGGGGGCGGTTTCGAAACTCAAAGCGCATGTAGAGCAAGGACATCGTGTCGGAGAGAAGGACCTCACTGGTCTACATTCTCAGCGAAGACACAGGTACACGTGAATGTTCGGATCAGATACCTAACCGTACCTCTAGTGTGAAATAGGAGGGTGAAGTATGAGTGGAGATGACGATGGGGCAGAAGCCCGCGTGTCAATCATCAATGCTGTGAAGAGTCCACTGGGGTTCTTCACGCTAGTTATACTCGTTCTAGAGAGTTTCCTTGTGGCCGCATCGGCGGCAACACAACAGATTCCTATGTGGATGCCCTTTGCCATCATGGCGTTGCTCATAGTCTGTGTAGTTGTGTTAGCGTGGGTCAGGCCTGAATTAGTGGGTGCCCCACAACCTGAGAGGCATGTCACCATGAGATTCCCAGATGGCTATCAGATTGACTTCGACGATGACAGTGGTGAAATGGTTGTTAGGCCCAAACGTGGCTTGGGCACAAGGACTGTCTTCACGCCATCATGTAACGAAGAGGGCAGTTGGTTCCATACACTACCTCATCATGTGGGCTCCGACGATCAAATCAGAATAACTGTCAATGACACTCAAGCACGAAAGTGGAGGACAACACCATTCATCCCTCGCTCAATTACAAGAGAGATGAATCTGGTTGTAGAGGGTGGAGGTGCATAGACGATGAGCCTTGAGAAGCTTGAATTCAAGTTCAATAACACGTCTGAGCAAGTCGAGTCCCGCAAAATCCGAGGAGAAGACTACAAGTGGTTCAATTGGGAGGTCTTCATGGAAGAGCCTGAAGAGAAGCTAAAGCTAGTGGAATCAGTTGAGTATCGACTTCACGAAACATTTCCCAATCCAATTCGGACCATATATGACTCGAGCACCAAGTTCGCTCTCAAATCCTCTGGGTGGGGAGTGTTCAGAATCTTCATCACAGTCTATCTCAAAGATGGGAGAGAGGTGGAAGCCAGTCACTATCTGAAGCTGTATGGATAGCGGCTTACCGTAGACGCAAAGGCCGTAGATACTACAACTACGGTGACTACGACTACTATGACGACTGATCAGAGAGCAATAGGCTGCAGAGTTACACGGTCGGAAGGGTTCTGGCGAGCTGTTTCAGTTTGAAGACATCGAGAAGAGAGGAGAAGGAAGCAAGGCCAAGTATCGAGTTTCCTATGAGTTGTACAATGAGTACAGAGAGTTCTTCGAGAGTGAAAAGGTGGAGTCGTAGCCCAAACTCGTCCGCATCACTGAGGCTGAGCAGAAGGACCTAGTGGGCTGGATAGGTCAGTGGAAAGACAGTCAGAACCTCGACATTCTACCCCATCTGGAGCACTTCTTCCTGAAGGGTGGGAGTCTGACGAACTTCTCTGAGCAGCTCATTCTTCGGTCAAGGAAAGAGGTCTTGGTCGTGAATCCCTTCGTGGACCAATGTGACCTGAGCGACTCCCTGTGGAAGACAGTGGAGGAAGGAAAGGATGTTATCCTCAGTACGAGGTCACCCGAGGAAGAGAAGGACCAGAAGCATCGAACTCGTAAGGAGAAACAGCACAAGGTCTTGAGAGAGCGGGGTGTGAGAGTCGCTTACAACCAGAGAGTTCATACGAAGTTGATTGTCGTTGACAAGGCTGTGGCTGCCGTGTCCTCCATGAACCTCACGGGGCTCTCCACTGGAGGATCATCGTGGGAGGCCGGGCTGGTGACAAAGGAGGACACTGTTGTTGAGTCGATAGTCGACTCTATCTATGGACTGCTTGAGAGGCCGGATTCTGAAACGCAGTGAAGGTTCTTTGTCAAGAACTATGGAAATCGGTTTGACACAATTGAATCATTCAATATCAATGCCAAGCCAAGAATACACTCTTGCTGTATCAGGTGCCTCTGAAGACATTTGAACAAGTGTCTTGATATCTTCAACATCCTTGATGATAACATTGTCCACAAGCGCCCCTTGGCGTTCAGGGTCGCTCGTTGGTTGGCTGGTGAAGACAATACCAGTGAAACGCAAATTCTTCACTTGTTCTGAAAGAGTTGACACGGCCGTTTTCATTAGACCGATCTTGTGACGCGGACTTCCTATTGTGCATTCACATATCAGGACAGGACTGGAGATGGTGTCGAAGGCCAAAAGATCTCGTGCTGACAAGCCGAACCCACCAATCCAGACTACTCTAAAGCCGCACGAAGAAAGAAGAGATGCTATCATTGCCTCGAATGCCTCATCATCATTCAACTG
>CAYFTD010000283.1:0-2243 GCA_964345915.1 uncultured archaeon | reverse complement strand
CTTCAGAGGTCGTTGCAGTCAGGTATGTCTACTTAAGCACCGACCTATACTGATTCGTAGGAATGCGTATTGGTGTCGGCATCTAAACTCCTCCTTGACCAAATCAGAAAGGGCAGCTTTGCGAGCAGCTCAAGACTTCTCTTTGATGCAGTGAAGAACGGACGAGCAGAAGAGATTGCAAAGACCTTTGAGAATATCATCGAGAGAAGCCAGACTCCCGACCTGAGAATCAGAGACCACATAGCTGTTCTGGTGGATATCGAACCCGTCTTTTGTGCACTAGAGTCCTCCTCGTATGATATTCTAAGACTAGTGGACACGATCCAGAGTCTGGAAGAAATGCGCCAGGTCATTCTTGATTATTCGAATCGCCTGTTGGAATCTGAAAGCAGCATATTCAACCTTGGGGGTTTTGACCTGGAGAGGGCTTCTGCTTCGAGATATGTTGTTCTTGCTCCAGAGGTAATCTCCCGAAGGGCCAAGGAGGTAGAAACGTGCAGCGTCTTATACAGGACCATACAAACAGGCACCAGGAAAAGGTCTGACTACTTCCTAGGGCAACTTCTCAACACGACATATGGGCGAATGATTCTCGATGTTGTACGGGAGCACAAAGTAGGTACAGTGGTGGGCGAGCGCTATTGGAAGAAAGTCTCGGAAACTCTGAAGTCACTCGGCTTTCAGCCTGAACAGATGCTGAGAGAAGTCCCTGCAGACGAATGGTATGACACCTTGAAGCGTAACACGAGCAGATCGTCGACGTTTCCCGAGTGCGCCGAGATAGAATGGATTAGGGTGCTGTTCGAAGCCAAACGTGCTCTTGATTTTGACAATGCGAAACACAGAACTGTTGCCATAGAAACCATTCGTTCGCTGAGGACTAGGTACTGCAATGAAAGGCTGAAGGACATTGCCAAGAAGTCGACCGATCGTATGCAGGAACTCGCCGTTGACACTCTAGCAAAGGCAGGCGACCCTACAGTCCTTGAACTGTTTCAACAGATGCTAAAGTCAAAGGACGAGGGAACAAAGAAGGCGGGTGCCCGGGGCCTCTCAATGATTGTGTCCCGAGACCTCTCTGAGATACCATATTCTCCCATCGAGGCCAGCGTGCTTGATGTTTCTGGAGTTCTAGAATTGGTCAAGGCGAATGGGCATAGACGAAACCAGAGTCTCTCATCACTTAGAGTTCTGTCAAGACACAGGAGCCCGAGCGTGCGAAAGGACGTCGTCAGAGCATTAGGAGGCTATGGAACGCGTTCCGCATATGAGCTTCTCCAGAGTATGGTTGCCGACCAAAGCGAAGAGGTACAGTTGGAGGTCATCTCAAGGATCCCACATCTGCCAAGAGAAGTCGCAGTTTCAATTATCAGGAAGGCTCTTTCCCAAGACAATTCCAGACTATACAAGGCAATTCAGGAGCTTGAGTCTGAATGGATCGAGGAAGCTATTGGAATGGTCGACAATGAGTAGTCAGGACTAGCTGATTCTTGAGAGTACATAGCCCGGAATCATCTGGGCTATTGCACTGCGAACTGACCTGGCTCCGACAAGCATCTCTGCAATGATCCGTCGAGACCTCTCAGATTTCAGAAGTCTAGGCCCTAGGGAACCAGACCCAACCTCCAAGAATCGACGCTGAAGCCAGTGCCCCCATTTGAGATCCGAACCAAAAGCACTCTTCCACCTCCTCTCATAGACGGAAAGAGCTTTTGACGTGGTGTCACCTCTGTCAATGCTCTCTTTAGCTGTCCTCGCAGCCAGCTTGCCAGCAACCATAGAATAGTAGATTCCTTCTCCTGTGATAGGGGAGCAATGTCCTGCAGCATCGCCTGCCAGCATCAATCGGTTCGAGTAAGAGGGCATCACGATGCCCGCAAGTGGCATTAATGCAGCCTCTCTTCGGACTATCTTTGCGTCCTCTAGCACCGTGGATATGGGTTCGACTTTCTTCACGAGGAAGTCTAGGTATTCAACAACACGCTTCTTCGACTCCCTGACGCGATCTATCAGTCCCCCTGTTCCCACGGCTACTTCTCTTCCACGAGGAAACATCCATGCATAGCCTCGCGGAGAGTAGTCCCCACCGTAGTAGAAATCATTCACGCCATCCAGAGGCTGTGAGTGCGCGGGGAGTTTTATCTGGTATTGAACTGCATACCCCATCCGAGAATTGGGAATCCTCTCTCTGAATGGTGTAGATCTCTGTGGTCGCCGGATCATTAAAAACGCATCGATTGCGA
>CAYFTD010000282.1:0-4031 GCA_964345915.1 uncultured archaeon | reverse complement strand
AGTGCTACCTGCAACCACGGCAATCTCTCCAGCATCAGCCTGACACGCCAATAATGCACAATGGGTGTCTGCACCACCCTGCACAACAGGCAGGCCTTTAGGAAGCTTAGAGGACTTCGCGGCTTCTGAGGTTATCTCACCTACAACATCTCCAGCCTGATGAATCTCAGGAAGAATAGCCCCATCAATGTTGAGACCGTTGAGGACTTCCTCGCTCCAATTTCTATTCTGGATATCAAGGAGGCCTGTTGCGCTTGCAGAAGAAGGTTCAGTGACAAACTCGCCGCTTAGCCTGTATGTAATCCAATCACTAATCGGAAGTAGATGCGCCACATTCTCGCGCAGCTCTGGTTCTTCCTCCTCGAACCATGCCAGTCTGGATGGTGCGAACATCATAGGAGGCCAGCAACCCGTTATCTCAAGGAATCTATTGCCAAGGGCTTCTTCAATGACGTACTGTGTCATTGCACCCCTCGCGTCACTATTTGGGCCGGCGTACAGCTCCTTCCCATCAGAATCAAGCAGAACAATGCCGTGGCGTTGGCTTGTTGTGGCGACTGCCTCCAGTTTGGAGGCAGATGTACCAGCAGTCGATATGGCCTCCCGAGTCACAGTGCAGATTAGATCCCAGAAATGTGATGGGTCGAATTCCTTGGCTATCTCTAGGAAGGCAGGTGTTTCATAGCTCCAGGGGCGCCTGCTAAGACTCAGAAACTCTCCATTTCTTCCGACAATCATACAACGAACGCCAGTAGTTCCTGCGTCAATGGCTGCAACGGGCATCCTAACCTCCTCCTCTGTCAAAGACCTCCGGGTTTAACAAGTTCTTCGGACGATTACCTGATAGGAAGGCCTTGATGTCGTCCGAAATCATGCGGGATTGCTTCTCAATCGTGTCGAATGTGTTGCCTCCAATGTGGGGGGTGACGGTTACATTGTCCAATTCTAGAAACTCATTATCACAGTCGACAGGTTCCATAGAGAACACGTCGAGGCCAGCACCAGCAATTATGCCTTTCTCGAGCGCTTCTCGCAATGCATTCTCATCGGTGATGGAGGCTCGCGCAGTATTGATGAAGATCGCAGTCTTCTTCATCATGGCAAACTGGTCTGCCCCAATCATCCCCATTGTTTCTTCAGTCTGTGGACAATGAATAGTGACAATATCAGATTCGCGCAGAAGCTGCTCAAGCTCAACGGGTTGGGCATTGACCTCTTTTAGCCTCTCTGGGGAAACGTACGGGTCGGTAACAAGGATCTTCACCTCGAATGTCTGAAGACGCTTTGCCACCTCGAGACCAATCTGACCAAGACCGATTATCCCCACTTTCTTCCCCTGTAATTCAAAGCCAGCCGTTGCCTTGTACATTGTTCCGAAGTCTGAGAAGTCGTCTACCATGAACTCATTCTTGAGAAGTCGGTCAGCGACAGTGATTCTTCGGGCCTGAGCCAACATCAGAGCAATTGTCAACTCTGCTACCGCTATCGTGTTCCTGCCGGGTGCTGCAATAACGGGAATCCCTCTTGCAGTCGCGGCAGGAACTGAGATGTTGTTGGGATCATTCCTAACCGATGCAATCAGTTTGAGATCGGTCTCCTCCATCACCTCATCCTTGATCTCATCCCCTTCTACGACCACAATGTCATAGCTACCCTCTTTAATCAGTACAGTGAGTCTATCACCAAGGTAGAGCTTCCCAGTTTCCAGCCAGCTCCGGTGGTCGACCTCGAGCCCTGCCTCTTCAAGACTCTTCAATCCAGACTCTGAAAAAGGGGCAGTGATGAGCACTTTCATCCAGAGGTCTCCTTACTTTCAACTACAAGCGCGTTCATCCACTATAGCAAAAGCTTCTGCAGCTTCAGCAAGTCTGGTACTTCGCCCTTTGTCTTGAGCTTCCCAGCCTGATACGCCGCCATTGGGCTCTCACTCTTGTCCATGATTTTGAAGAAGATTGTTGAGTCCATAGTCACAGTCATCTCCGCATCCGCACTGCCTTCAGTCACCTCTAGCAGTTCAGCATCGCCAATCCGAATGTACACCTGAGCATCTATGTCAGGAAAGACAAATTGGAGAGTCTTGTTGAAATCCTTGAAACGTCTCTGAATCTTGGGATCTTCGAACCTGTTGCCAAGTTCACGGAGCTGTGAGATTATCTTGTCGGCTGTCATTGTGGCACCTAGACCAGCAGTTTTGCAGCATGCGATAAATCTTCTGTGCATGAGATATGCAGTACTTCTGGAAGAACGAGTTTGCCGCGCAAACTGATTTGCAGGACAAAAAGATTCCACGTATTATATGCATTCTATGTATTGTCATACGCATGTCATCAACAATGTCTGAACATGCGATAAAGATAGAAAACCTAACCAAGAGGTTCGACGAAGTCACTGCTGTGGACGGGCTCAGCCTCGAGATTGGTTGGGGAGAGCTTTTTGGTTTGCTTGGACCCAATGGTGCAGGTAAGACCACTGTAATCAATGTCCTAAGCACATTGCTAGAACCCACTGATGGTGTCGCAGCCGTTGCTGACCACGATGTTGTCTTTGATGCTGACGAAGTTCGAAAGATAATCGGAGTATGTCCTCAGGAACCAGCGTTCTACGGACATCTCACTGGCAAGGAGAACATCGAGCTCTTCGGTGACCTACATGAAGTCCCCAAAGACTTGCTAGATGATCGCGTCGAAACCATGCTCAGGAAGATTGGGATGGAAGAAGATGCTGATCGTCGTTCGGGGCAATACAGTGGAGGAATGATTCGCCGTGTAAGCACGGTGATGGCCCTCATAAGTGACCCTCGGGTTGCCCTCCTTGACGAGCCTACCGTGGCAATGGACCCTGTTTCTAGACGTGCTGTTTGGGAATTCATCAGGGAGTTGAAGAGGAATGGGAAAGCAATCATCCTCACGACTCATTATATGGAAGAGGCTGAAGCACTCTGTGATAGGATTGGAATCATCGACGAGGGCCAGCTGATAGCGCTAGGCACTCCCAAGGAATTAATGGATCAGCACGATGCAGAAGACCTCGAAGAGGTATTCATCAAGCTCACCGGGAAGAAGCTGAGGGAGGAGGTCTAGATGGGTCTACGACGTGTATCAGCTCTAGTGAAGAAGAACCTGAAGATGTTCAAAAGACAGCCCGCGGTTCTATTCCTTCTGCTGCTGTTCCCTGTGATTGTCACAGCCACCTTCGGTTTAGCCTTTGGCGAGATGGGGGATGGCGGTGTGACCAATTTCGACATAGGGCTCCTGAATCTGGACACTACAACGACTGATGCTCAGTGGGCAGAGAGCTTCGAAGGAAACCTCACTGATCTGGATGGAATCACCGTGCTCTATTATGATACCAACGAAACTGGTCAGTCAGAGCTGATTCAAGGAAATCTGGATGCCTTCATAGTAATCCCAGAGGGCTTTGGTGACAGCTTCGATTCGTACTGGGACTCTCCATTCAATGGAAGCTCCTGGACCAATACAACTGTGGAACTCTACGTTGATAGCGGATCAATGATTGCGAGTAGCGCAGTACCTCCACTCGTCCAGCAAGTCCTGCTGAAGACGATGTTTGGGAACGACGCAACAACACTGGACTTACCGGTCAATGTCGGAAGTCCTGCAATGGTTGAGGCAAGCACTCTATCCCAATGGGACTTCATGGCTCCAGGGATATTTGCATTCGCCAGCATCTTCATGATAATGATCGTGGCGCAGTCACTGACTGAGGAACGGGACGGTGGACTCTTGAAGAGACTGGGTACAACTCCACTCAAGTCCCAGGAATTCATGTTGAGTCAGGTGATCTCGTACATGATTGTTGCAGTCATTCAAGTGCTTCTTGTCTTTGCGTCATCGTTCTTGATAGGTTATCGACCTACAACGGATGCCGCTGGATTGGCATTTGCATTTGGCATGCTCCTGGCCTTCTCCCTCGTGAACGTAGGCTTTGGTCTGATTGCTGCAACTATTTCCAAGTCAGCTGAGATTGCTTCTGGTGTGTCATTCATCTTCATAATGCCACAGATGTTCCTT
>CAYFTD010000281.1:0-2621 GCA_964345915.1 uncultured archaeon | reverse complement strand
TCATCTTCGATGTCCGAGAAATGCCTCTGTTCAACAGATTGATTGATTAGAACGATAGCTGGGTTCTTGTCCAGAAACGCGACAATCTCCTTGAAATCAGTCCTCATCAGTCTGCTTCCGAAAAAGCCATAGATCCTCAAAATGAGTTCATAGTCCTCTTGTGTATCAACACAGAGACGGTAGCTAGGTCTCGAGAACTCTGGTGTCGGCTCGAGATAGTGTACAGAAAATGATTCCTGATGTGTATAGATATAGGGCATGACGTGTTCGCGTTCATGTTGCTTCGTGGCATTCTCTGCTGCCTCGGCCAATGATTCAAAGCTGGCAACTTCCACATCAAACCCTCTCGGATATGCGAGGTTCTTGTCCTTGCCTATTGAGAGCGACAGATAGTCTGCCTCTTTTTGATTGAAGGTATCGACTGCATGATCAATCAGCGTCGGGGATATCAAAGGACAATCGCCAGTTATCCTTACCACGGTTTCCGGAGCGAATTCCTTTGCAGCGTCGTAGAACCGGGAGAGAACGTCCTTCTCCGAGCCCCTATGAACAGGAAACCCAAGTTGGCTAACATGATTGGCGAGAGTGTCGTCTTTTGGACTGGTAGATGTAGCCAAAACGACGCGATCAATCCGGGACGATTGGTTCGCCCGTTTCATTACTAGCTCAACAAGTGACCACTTCCCAATTCTCTTCAGAGTCTTTCCTGGAAAGCGCGATGAGCCCATTCTTGCTTGAACTACCGCTATTGTCCTGTTACTCACTATCCGAACCAACTCAGATAACTTCTATCAGATGCAATTCTTGCCATCCTCTTAAACATACCAATCGAAACTGAAGGAAACATGTCAGAATCTATAAATAAGCCTCCCGAAGAGAGATTTGAGGGAAGAGTGATGAAGACTGTAAGAATAGGTACTGGGACCGTTGGAGGAAACAGTCCTGTCTTTATCGTTGCTGAACTCTCTGCAAATCATCTGCAGAATTATGACTTGGCTGAGAGGACTATAGAAGCTGCTCGAGACGCTGGAGCTGACGCAGTCAAACTACAGACCTACACACCAGACACCATTACTCTGAACAGTGACAACGAGTACTTCAGAATCAAGCATGGAACCATCTGGGATGGAAAGACACTATATCAGCTGTACGAAGAAGCATATACACCTTGGGAGTGGCAACCTAGACTTAAGAAATATGCAGAATCCCTTGGACTTGTCTGCTTTTCGTCTCCCTTTGACAAGACAGCAGTGGACTTCCTAGAGGAAATGGATGTTCCAGCATACAAGGTGGCGTCATTCGAGATTACTGATATTCCTTTGATAGAGTACATTGCCTCCAAAAGGAAGCCTGTTATCATGTCTACAGGAATAGCACTCCTCGAGGACATCGAAGAAGCTGTTGACGCCTGTAAGAGGCAAGGGAATGAGGACATCATTTTGCTGAAGTGTACTTCGGCTTACCCGACTCCCCTAGGCGATGTCAACCTTAGGACTGTGACTGACATGGCTCAGAAATTCAACACGCTCGTTGGCATTTCAGACCACACTGTGGGAATCTCTGTTGTGGTTGCAGCGGTAGCACTGGGTGCATGTCTTGCTGAGAAGCACCTGATTCTCGACAGAGAACTAGGCGGACCCGATGCGCCATTCTCTCTGGAACCAGAAGAATTCAAGGCTATGGTAGAAACAATACGAGAGGTTGAGGAAGCATTGGGACATGTAGACTACTCATTGACAGAGAGTGCAAAACGGAGCAGAGAGTTGTCACGCTCACTATTTGCAGCTCAAGACATAGAGGAAGGAGAAGTGCTGACTCCCGAAAACGTTAGATCAATACGACCTGGATATGGCCTTCCACCCAAGTATCTCAAGCAGATTCTAGGCAAGAAGGCGAAGAGAGATATTGAGAAAGGAACTCCTTTCGTGTGGGACCTAATTGACTAGACACTCAGAACCATCTCCGTTGCGGAATCAGTGGATTCCTTCATTCTGTCTAGGTATTTGAAACTCCAGTTCTCACACCTAGTCCCAGACCGTAGCCTGAACATGGATGATAAATACGAGAACACCTGCAGGTCGAGAATGAAACGATTTCTCGGTTGAGTTTCAGTTCTGAGCTGTTATGTCATGTTTGACTCTCTATCGAATAAAGTTGTTAAGGAATACAAGAATGTTTTCTATGGAGTTGCTTCGGAATAACGGCTCAATGTCAAAGTGGATGGATTCACTGTGATCTGCTATCTGTGACTTTAACTCTGCTGCCGAGGCAATCTGGCATACTATTCCTTTCTCTATCAATTCCTCGAAGTACTCAGATCCCGGCGCGGCGAGTACGTATGTCTTCAATCCCATTGCCAATCCCTCGAATAGAGCTGTGGATGAAACACCAACCTGCATCGACGATTCACCAAGGAGTCTGTGCAAAGAAGCCCTCTTGGAATCTGCAACTGCAACTCCGGACCCAATGAGCCAGGGATATGTTTCTCGCCAAGTATCGATTTCCATTGGATGAAGCTTATATACGATCCTGTAGTCTAGTTCATCGCTCTTCGAAAGCTGCAGTGCTATTCTCGACAATGTTTCTCCAACAACTGGCTGAGAAATGAACAGGATTTGGTT
>CAYFTD010000280.1:0-5381 GCA_964345915.1 uncultured archaeon | reverse complement strand
TGAGCGGTACAAACCATGATTCCCCTCGATTATTACGACTGGGATGTCTGTTTCCTCAATGAACTTCTTGAGAACCGATATTGCGGTTTCCTGTGCTACAACTGGCGGCTGTGATGGATTGTACTCCCAGGGAGAGTCATAGAGGTCTCCAGAATGGACAACAACGTCAACGGGTGGATCTAGTTGTGCAATCTTGTCGAATAGCTCAACGAATCTCTCATAGAAATCGTGTTCAAGAAGACGGCTTCTCATCTCCACTCCCCAAACGTTGTGCTTCACCCCTTGGCGAGGTCGAGCACCAAGATGGGTGTCTGAGATGTGTGCTATTCGAACCGGCATTCAGTATTCCTCAAAGAACATGCTTCTCGCTCTTCTTCGTTCGTTTCCCTTTGTACCTATGCCTATCGCGCTCGAAGACTGTGTCGAAGAGAGGTATCCTGACCGGCAGTGGGATTTCTCTATAGGAAGCCGTCAGTATCCCTTCACCTCTGGACATCACCCTAAACTCATTCTCAAAGCCGGAGATATTGACGCTTGCGTTTTCGATACAGGACTTGATCTCTCGTTCGTTTCCTAACCGCAAGTTGATTTCAGTGTTCATCTGGCTCAGGATAACATTGTCTAACACGCTGACCTGCTGACTAACCACCAAGAGACCCATGTTGAACTTCCTGCCTTGGCGAGAGATGTCTTTGAAGACTGAACGTCCGCGCATAAGTTCTGGATTCAGGATGGATGGTGCCTCTTCAACGGTGACAAGTATGACCGGGAGCTCGCGAGGATCGAAGACGTCAGCGTCATCTGCTACACCTCCTTTGCCATAGAAGGCTCGGGCCTGTGCCTTTGATCGCGTAAACAGAGGCTTTGGAAGACGCATCTCCCCTTGCTTGTCAAAGTCACCGAGGTTCCCGCTGCTCTTGATTGACCGCCTGAAATCAAAGAGAGTCCTTGCAACGATGGTCGTAAGGAGGAATTGTTCCATGTCGCTCATCAAACTGGTGTTCACGACTAGAACTCGACCGGTTTCCATCGCCACAAAGACATCGCCAAGGACTGAAGTGCCGCCCTTCTGAAATATCGGAGACCGTTCAAGGAAACGCAGCCTGCGCTGTACTGCATTGAGTGTGCCCCTGGTGGCTTCCGAGTCCGTTTCCAAATTGAGTATCTCCTCTATCCACTTCTCTCGATGGTTACCGTACTGGGCATCAATAAAAGAAGACATCTGTGGAGTGAATTGCATTATGGAGTATATGTCACGTGGCTGGATCTCCTCCCATTTGACGCGAGTTTCCTTGGCGTACCTCCGTATCTCCCTGATGGTAGCCCGTTTGTGAGTGGTGAGGTAGTAGAAATCTCCTATGAGATCGGTCCGCGTTTTGGAATCCAAAGCGTCTATCACATTCTGAATCCCATAATTGTCAACACCTCTGGCGAATTCGTCGTGCGGATCAATGCAGAATCCAGAGATTCTGGTTTGCTCACTATTGGGATTGAGTATGGCATCGAGGTTGGAGTCGAGGATTGACTTGATAAGGACCATCATTAGATTGCTCTTTCCGGCTCCCGTTGCACCAAAGATGCCCACGTGCATTGGCAAGTTCTTGGATGGTATTCTAACTGGGACATCAAGTGTCTTCTCACCAACTTGGAGGTCACCAACATACACATCACCATCTGTCTGAGAGGCGAGCATGATGTTCACTTGGTCGTCCGAAACTCCAGGAATTGGCCTGTAGACATCGGCAAGATGATCGGGCAGACGACGTGGCGACATGAATCTCCATTCGCCCTCCATGTCCTCAGCGTAGCCAAGCATTCTTCCATCAACTGATAGTAGCATGTTCCGCTCAATACCAGAGAGATAGGAGTCGCCCTCCACCATCAATGTGCCCGCTACTCGAGACATGTCATCAACTTGTCGAAGGTAGTTCTCAAGCCCTAAGACCCTGAAGAAGAAGACTCTCTCATGACCATCTCGCTGCGAGTATATCATGAATATCTCTCCTACACTCACATCACGATTGTTACCCATGATTCCAAGCATGGTTTGGTTCCCAACACCAACCTTGCCATAGAGCTCCCCAAGTTTGTCTCTGTCAAGCATCGTCGATCACATCACACTATCATAGGTTATAGTCCGCTCTCGGCGGGTCAGTCTTTCGCGGCTCTAGACCCATCTCGATTCGTACATCCCTGCATATCTCGCGGGCTAATCGCAAGTCTTCATAGCTAAGCTTGCAGGACTCATGCGCCAATGCCAATGGCACGGGATAGCCGTACCACCTTGCGTCGCGCGACATGAACTCCAAGTCGCAGAAGAGGGCTTTCTCGTTCTCTCTAGTGGCAACAGGATCATTCGGCACAAACACGTTCTCAAGCCACCAGATTCTATCAAAGTCGATGCGCGAGGGTCTGTTGTCACGAGAGAAGCTGAACAAGTAGGGAACCGCTAGAACGGGAGGAATGTAGGTCCTGTCCTCCGTTATATGGAGTCCTCCCCCTGGATCTTCTTTTGATGGGAGGAGACAGAACCACTTTGCACCCTCTCCAAATGTGTCCTGAGCCATCTTGGCGATACGATGCGCAAAGGGGATGGTGTGATTCTTGCTCACTCCACACACTATGACCCCCTCCTTGCGTGCCAGTGCGCATAACTCTCTAAGCATGAAGCCACTCGGCAATGATGGATACTTACGGATGAAATGCATGAAGACCGACAGTCCGCCGTCTATGAGCAGGTATCTTGGATTCAAGTCACTAGCTAACACCTGTCGAGCGGCTGCATATTCCGACACTTTGCGCAGCTCATCATGGACTATGGGATTCGTCAGAATCTGCGCTCTGGAGATGAGCGACTCCATCTCTCTGAGCTCAGGGAGATACTTCTCGTACTCGGTGCCAGTGAAGTCAAAGATAGACGTTATTTGCCTCCTCGTGAAGTCATTGAAGAATGGTAGGATTAGATTCACGATGTCCTTCAGCGGATAGATGTGCTCCAGCGTTTCAGCCATCTTCTTCTGAGCATCATTTCTGACACCGGAATGCCAGTGGACATCAAGATGTGGCTGGCTCCCAAGTCTGGTTTCGACGGCCTCGCTGCTGATTGGACTGAATAGGTTCTCTGCACGAGTGTTAGTGTCCAATACAACAGTGGCTGTACTGAGGAGATGAACCCTGATATCGTCAAGCAACATCAGACCATCTGTCCCGGACCCGTCTACAGCGGCCACCAGAAAGTCCTCTTCAAGCATCACATCGGCCGGATACGGCTCAATCGTATCGAGCAGTTTCTTCTTGATCCTTACTTCGTCCTTCGAGAACTCCTCAGCATCGCGTCGATCTTGTTGATTGTCTATATCTCTGAAAACAAGCCTCAGAATGTCCCTGAATCTGCCAGTCAGGATTTTCTCGAGCATAGCACCCTCTCTCAATCAGCCTAGTAAGACAGCTGGCTCAACCTCATCAATGTTTCATGGCACGGAGATAAAAACATAGCACTCGGATTGGTCGAGTTGCTGCATGAAGAGAGCAGATGGAGATAGGCCAGCTGATGGTCAGCAACGACAGTAGCTGTAGAGTGAGAAGTCCACTCACTAACGAGATCTTGTGTACATTCTGGCACCGATGTAAATCAGAATGACACCAATGATCAGAGCAATTGCTATGATGGCTATCTCAACTAGTCCGAGAATCAGACCAGCGGTTATCATCCAGTATCCGTACCAAGAAAGTGGAGTCACCAGAACCATGAAGCCAACTATGGCAGTTCCCGCCCCCATCAGATGATTTCTTCTTGTGATGTCTTCCATTTCTCTATAACCTAGAACAACGAGCACAATTCCAACTGAGAAGCCAAAGAAGAGTAGAGAAGGAAATAACACTGCGAACGTATATTCCTGCATCTTTCCGAACCCTCCGTGACAGATACCTGAAGTTTAGAAAGACACGGAATCAGCGAGAAAATAAGGATTTCCTTCGTTCCTCTGAGATTTTCTTAAAAGGAACGGGTTCATCGATTTCTTTGACCGCAAGGATTCTGGCATACTGGCGACCATGCGGAATGACGGGAAGTGGTCCATTGCTTAGGATTACGTACTTTGGGAAGACATCGTTCGCACTGGAGTCCAAGGACACTTCTGTGCTTCTCAATCCAGGAGTGTGGAACAATGAACCCATGGTACCTGAAGACTTCGACTGCAGAGTGATCATCGTGACCAATCACGAGGATGATGCTCTGGGGAACGCGTCCACGATTGCCGTCAACTCCAAAGCATGGATACTTGGCAATGAAGCCACGATTGACAGGGCACGTGAACAAGGCGCCAAGGCATGGCTCCTGCATGTTCTGAAGAATGAAGTACCCTATGAAATTCCTGGTCTGAGAGTAGTACCGTTTGCATTGCAGAAGGGCGGTACAGAAACGGGTCAGACTATCGAGAATCTCGGACTGCAGATTGACATCGGAGCAATGAAGGTTTCCTACCTTGGCGACACTCGGGTTCGAGGACCCTTTGGGGACCTTGAAACCAATGTGATGATTGTGCCAGTCAGTGGAAACGGCGTCTTTGAGGTGAAAGACGCAGTGAGTCTGTGTATAGATGCAAGACCGCAAATCGGCATTCCGGTGAGATGGACTTCGCAGGACCAACCTCAGAAATTCATCAGGTATATCGAACAATTCGGTAAAGGTACAACTCCGTTCAAGATGGACTCAGGGCAAACACTTGAGGTCCAGTGGGCGGCTGGTCAAGAGTTCCAGCACAAGGTCGTGAGTTCCGATGAGCCAGAGCCAGAATAGTCACCCGGGAGGGTGAACAATCGCAGAAGTGGGTGAAAGCTAATTGGCTGAGAATGATGAACAAAGAACGGTCATCGTTGACTTAGAGGAATCCGAAAGGGCCTTTGTAGGTGGGCTGAGCAAACTTGAGCGTACTGAGGCCAGTGGCGTCCTGAGTGTCAACAATGTTTCAGAAAGATCCCGTATTTGGAATGTCCGAGTACTGTTGCCTGGAGGATCCAAAGGTACTAGCATAGCTGAGGAGAGTCTTCCTGCAGGAGAGATTGATGCGGGCGGCAAATGGGAAACCGAGTATGATATTGAAGTCAAGAAACCGATTCTGACTCTTACAGAAACATATGACACGTGTGGAACTGTCGATACGGAAGAACCGCACTGGGCCTATGTGTATGGAAAGGAGAATCCTGTCAGGATAACTATCAAAGTCAAGAACGAAACAGATGGTGAGATTGACAACATCGTGATTAACAAGACAATACCCCCTGAGCTTGAGATGCTGAACATTGAGAATGTAAGCTCGGGCTCAGCGGAGATTGATGAGGATACAAAGACAGTCATCTGGAGGGACTTCGTTGTCTATCCA
>CAYFTD010000279.1:0-4838 GCA_964345915.1 uncultured archaeon | reverse complement strand
TCACACTCACACATGATGTGTCAAAGACGCCAATAACCTCAGGTCAGTACGATCTCTATGATTTCGGTACGCATTATGAGATTGTGTTCAACTCGACAATCCTCAGCCCATCTTTGTTGGTGACTGGACATCAGATACATCTTGACATTGGTACAGGTCCGGTTCCTCCCTACTACGGATCTCGGAGTATAACCACGTCTGCATCAACAACCGAAAGACAAACTCAGATATTCTTCCCACTCGTCGAGGATACTCCGTACTTCGAGAATCTCACAATGGAACTCGATTTCGTCGACTTCCTGACTGGGAACGGAATCGAGGGTGCGACACTTACCCTGAGTAGTTTCAACTGGAGCGTTGCCGAATATCAGGTAATCGAGCTAGGTACAGGAAAATACAGAGTACTAGTGAATTCTACTGTCTTTGGAAGCACGGGAACTGTCTTCTTCAACGTGACTCTGAGCAAACCAGGAATCCCATTCTTCGCAGAGAGGACAACCGCGAACGTACCGGCAACCATTCGACTTGTTCAGACAGCAATGGTCTCTGAAACCCCAGCACCCGGATCCACAGGAGTTGGGGTTCCAATAAAGGTCAATCTGACTTTGAGGGATTTTGACCACGATGTCCCACTGGAGGGTGCAACAATAACGACTGACTGGTGCACTCGATATGGTACATCATTCTCAATTGTGGAAGTTGGTAATGGTGTTTACATGATTACACTGAACATGACGGGTCTGATTGCTCAGAACTACCCATTCACGGTGCAGGCTGACAAGACGTTCTATGCGCCCGCAAACATTACAGTAGTTGTCACTCCAGGTGCGGCTTCATTCGAGTTATTGATACACAAGAGTACTTACTATGCACTATGGGGTGAGCTGATTGATGTCCGCATAGACGTCCGAGAGGACTACTATCATTCTCTTGTACCTGGAGCAAACGTGACGATGCTCTGGAATAACACAGTCTACATCTTCAGTGATTTGGGCAACGGTACGTACTCTCTACTCCTTTACACCTCAGACGCCAACTTTGGAGTCCATGAACCTCAGATCACTGTGTCAAGGCAGTATTACTCGGACAGACAGATTTCATTCACATTGGTTGTGTCCAAAGCCCCTGCACAGATTGTTAGCGAGCTAGCAGTTGTACAGGTAGTCGTTGACACCACGACTAACTTCACAGTCTACCTCAACGACACGGTCTCAATTGCTCCAGTCATCGGTGCCACCGTTTCCATGGAGCTGAATAATACTGTGTATTCGCTCTTCTACAATGGCACTCCAGGCTACTATGAGGGAACTATCGATGCAACTGGCTTTGACTTCGGACCCTACGAGATCACCCTGAGTGCCGCATCTATCAACCATGACTTTCTCGATACTGTGCTTGAGATTAACGTGGTGCCAATTCCAACTGACATTGGGCTTGTTGGTGGCCTGTCTTCATTGTCAGTCATTCTTGGAGACAGTCTACTGGTGAGTGCACAGTACAATGACACATACTACGGCGGGTTCATTGCTGGGGCCACCATTAATTACACAATTGGCAGTTTCACAGGAACTCTTACCGAGGAAGCGAACGGAACCTACTGGACCTTGATAGACGTCAGTACTCTGGGGGCACAAGCAATCCAGCTCAGGATTGTCGGGACAAAGGCTGGCTATTCATCAGCCAGCAGAACTGTTGTGGTCAACATACTTGCCATACCTACAGGAGTGACTGTGAACACACCCCTCAGAGACGGTCATCATGGAGACACTGTTCAATTCACGTTCCACTACAACGACACTCACAACAACCTTCCACTTCTAGGTGCAACTGTTGATGTTCTGTGGGAAGGAGCCAATGCAAACGTAACCGACCTTGGCAGCGGCTACTATCTAGTCGAAACTATACTCACGCCGATATCTCCAATACTCTACGATGTAGATGTGAGATTCAGCCTTCATGACCATGCGACCACCACTTACACAGTAAGTATTGTTATCCTTCCAACGCCAGCAGAGATTCTCGCTCCCATTGCTGTGTCAGTCCCAGTGAACGAAACATCAGAAGTGTACATCAACGTCAAGAATCTCCTGACGAATGAAACTGTCACTGGATTGCCAGGTTCTGCTTACTGGGATGTTTATGGCGAACAGGCTCTTGGAATACACACGAATGGAAGCTACATCCTCACGATACCTGACATCTATCCAATGCAGACCTACCGGATCGACCTTGCCTTTTCAACCGCAATCTATGACCTGAGTCCAGTCCAGATAGAGGTCACAATTCGTGCTATTCGTACGGAACTCAGGATTGACAACACAACCATCGAAACAGCACCAGGAGCAGTCCACACTGTCAATGTAGTCTACTATGATCTTGATCATGATGAATTCATTAGTGGTGCCGAAATCAACGTGATGGAATCTGAAGATTTCGTGTTTGAGGGATACACACAAGAAGGTAATACCTACGTGCTCACCATCAGGATTGTCGCTGAAAGAAGCTTCAATGTCACAATCACATTCTCGAAGGAGAATTACGAATCAGAGATCTTGACCCTCGATGTGAAGTCAGACATCACACCCGGTCAGCAGCTCGCTGTGGCGCTGCAGTACGCAGGCGGTTTCCTTATGGTCCTCCTCGCAATGCTGATTGTTGGATATCTAAGGATTTGGAGCATACCAAAGATAGTTCGTCAAATGAATAGGATGATCCGAGACCTAAGTCGTGGCAAGATTCCGAAGCCACCGAGCGTGCAGGACAGACACTCAATGGTAGTTTCAATCATAGATGAAGAGTTTGTCGGGACAACTTTAAGGAAGGTCCCAGAAGACATTGCAGCGGTGAGCATAGAGGCCATCGTTCCTGACGTGGAAGAGCTGCTTGAACATCTGGCTGCAATCACTGGTTTGGGCGATAAAGAGCTTGAGGCCTTCCGTCAAGATCTTGCCAGAATGAGAGCAAGTGAGAGACCAGGCTTCATTAGAGAGGTGATTGAACAAGAGGAGGCTCGTCGAGCCGAGACACTAGCCGAAGATGAGGAAGCAAGACGTCCCGAAGAGGCGAAAGAGATTCTCGAGCAGAAGCCAGAGGAGCTTGAGGAACTCAGAGTCAAGCTACGAAGAAAGGGAATGTCAGAGGACGAGGTCGACATCATAATCGAACAGGCCAAGGGTCTTTCCAAAGCAGACCTCGAGGCTCTCCTAGACAGTCTTGGCATCAGGTTGTAGGCGACATGACATCCAGATCGAGGCGTCTTGCCCGGTCTGGATGTTTTTTGCCGGCTGAAGTAAACTTCCCTCTGGATCAACCTATCTTGTTATTTGGTAGCTCTTGACCTGCTCATACAGGCGATTGGCACTTCCTTTCTTCTCGAAGTGGTCACGAATTGGCTTTACCATCTTGTCTAGATAGATGGTCATCGCATTCTTCAGGTCTAATGGGTGAAGCTCTCCTGCAACGTAACTCTTGTTGAGATCTTCATAGTTTGCGAACTCGATGTCCCCTCCGAACTTGGTGTCTCGTTCGACCTTCATGCTGTCAAATCGCCTGAATACCATATGCTTGGCATAATCAAGCAATGGATTTCCACTGACCTCCTTCGGAGGGCAGTACGCAGCCAGTACCTTGGCACGGATCTCCTCCTCTGAATCATGCATGAAGATGCTTGACGTAGGTTTGCTTTTGCTCATCTTTGTTTTAATCATGTGCCAGTCGCGGCTTATTTCATCTTGATTCCCATCGGGCTCCTTTGCTCCTTCGAGATTGATCAGCATGTGGTGACTGATGACGACAGGCTTCCAGAATCCTAGTTTCGGTCCAACCTCCCTTGCAAGCATGTTTGCCCTACGCTGATCCAATCCAAGTTGGGTTATGTCAGCTTCCAGATGGAATATGTCTGCCGCTTGCATCACCGGATAGAAGTACTGAGCAACCTCTGACATCTCACCTTCCTTTCTTCCCATTATGGTAAGTGCTCTGGTAGCCCTTGCAACCGTTGTGACTTTCGCTATCCTCACCACTCTCTCCCAGTATTCAATTGAGTCCATTGCATCAGATGCAAACAAGAATTCTACCTTATCTGTTGGAACTCCAGCGGCCTTCCAGATCTCAATGAAGTACTCTCCAGTCGTCCTTATCTTGTCCAAATCGCCGCCCATCTTGTTGTTTATCCATGCAAACCAATCGGCAAGCCATATCTTGAATCTAATTCCTGCCTTGACCAGATCCTTGAGCAAGAGAGGGCGGTAGACTCCGAATGGAATGTGAGCTAATCCGGATGGCTCAAAGCCATCGTACGCGATAGGATGCTTCTTCTCTTCCAGTAGAAGTTTCAGCTCTTCCATGGTTACGATTTCTTCGCCGACGCCTGCAATCAGTCTGACTCTTTCCTCGAGGTCCATGGTCAAAGGATTCAATGAACTCTTCTTAACTGTTCTCACGGGTCAGTCTACCCGCTTTGAACTACGCCTTCTAGAAACAATGCCCAGAGCTAGAAATCCAACTATGACACTGAACCACAACGTGACGAAGCGGATTATAATGGTGGCAGCTCCCGCTATGACGCGCAGGCCTAGGAGGAGAATGATCAACGCGCTACTAGTGATTTCGTAGGTTCCGAGACCTCCGGGTAGGAATGAAAGTGCGCCTATTACTGATGCAGTTGAATGAATGAAAGTGGAGATCATTAAGAGATTCAATGAAGATGCAGTCAGTGAAGGTAGTCCCACACCCGTGAGGAGGGAGAGCAGCAACCACAGTTCTATACATTCCATGAACCAACCTGGAACACTAATTGTAGTGCTTAGGACCATTGGTTTCGGCGAGAGGGTTCTTGC
>CAYFTD010000278.1:0-4215 GCA_964345915.1 uncultured archaeon | reverse complement strand
CCCTCCCATGTAACAAACTGCGATAGCGACTTGCGTCCAACCGCGTTCGTTCGTTCTTTGGGTCCCCTGTATAGGGGGGCCAAGGTCCCCTTGCAGAGTTCTCATGCCCCCGATTCGTTTAATTACGTGTCCCGACCCTATCAGCTGGAACGGTAAGCCTTATTATTGCCTGGTTCATAGGATAGGTTAACCTATCCTAGGGTGTGAAACTCCCTGAATCGGCAAGGACGCATCCTCACTCTTGTGGTACTATTGGTGATGAGTTCCATAAACGCATCATCGGCAGATACAGGTAATGAGGTCATCACGCTTGCTGAAGGGATTACACTAACCATAGACTTTGGAAATGGAACAACTCTGGAATTCCACAACCTAAATGGTTCCACCGTTCTTGATGTCACATCTTCAGTTCTCAGTGTAGAAGTTCAGTGGTACGGGACATTGGCATATATCCGAGGCATTGAAGGACTGGTTGGTTCAGGAGCGGAGGGGTGGCAGTATTGGGTGAATGGGGAATTCGCATCAATTGCAGTCAATCTCTATTCGTTGGAAGATGGTGACTCTTTGTTGTGGAGGTATACAAGCCCTGAGCCACAATCTGAGTATGACCCCACGTTCTTACCTGGTGTGATCTTTGTTTCACTGATGGGCATTGGCTTCATCACCTTAGTCTATGTTCAAACATCAAGGAGAATACTGTAGGATGAAACGAAGAATCACCCTTGTCCTAGTTATCACATTGTTCATGTTTCCAGCAAGTGTTGCAGCTCAGACTGATGATTACAGTTCTGTTGTTGCGACTGGCAGTAGAGTAACTTGGAAAGTCGGCACAGCAACCAACTTCACAATGTGGTACACTGGTGGAGGATATTGTGTTGTAGAGGATGAGAGCGAGATGACCTTTGAAATCTCCGCTGTTGATGAGGAGGTTTTCGGCTCTTTGTCCCTTGGAAATGTTACTGTTGCGACAAATGATACCGCAGTCGCGCTCGACCTGACTCTAGGGATATGGCCAGCTTGGCTACCTGGGCTATTCGTAGAGGTCGGTCAAGAAAACATCGATAGTTTGAATGCATCCGCATTCGCAGCTGCGGAAAGGGTTTCAGGAAACTGGATGAATGGTACAGTAACATCACAATATGCAAACTACGATGTTGGTCAGACAACCCAAGAATGCATTAGCTTATACTATTACCAAGACCCACCGGGCACACAAATCACACACTTGGCCTATTCATTAGAAACTGGAATTCTTGTTAGGGCTGAAACCCAGGTCATATTTGGCAGTGTGTATAGACTCGCAGTTTCGCTAGAAGAGATAAGCCGTCCAGATTTCATGATTATCGTGATCGGGATTGCTGGTTTGGGAGCACTCGTCGTACTAGTGATAGTATATGTTCAAGGAAGTCGTGGGGCTGGGTGAAGACTAATGGAAACCCACTCTGCAAAAAGAAGAATGAACGATAGTAGATGGGTGTCCATAACTGCTATCATGACAGCTTTAGCACTTGTTGGCAACTACGCATTAGTGGCGATTCCAAACCTAGAACTGGGATCGACAGTCCTGTTTGTCACAGCATACATTTTTGGAGCACAAATGGCTATCTGGGCGACCCTCATCATGTCCCTGTTGTTTGGTATTATCAATCCATGGGGAGGGTTTATCCCACAGATTTGGTTGTCACAGGTCATTGGTTGGTTCTACATCGTAATCATAGGTTCAATCATGGGTAGACGGGGTAAAGAAGGGAAGAAACTAGAGCCACGAAAATGGGAATTGGCAATTATCGGGGCGTTTGTTACATTCATTTTCGAACAGGTCACAAATTTGGGATATTCCGCCACGTTTGGAGTGCCATTCCTGCTTGCAGTCACTGCAGCCATTCCATTCTCAATCGTTCACATCTTATCGAATGCGGTCATATTCTCACAGGTTGTTCCTATGTTAGATTCGACGCTCAGTAGACAACTCAAAGACCTTATCTGGAGTACTGATTCAAAGGTAAAAGTCGAGATGTTGGAGAGGATATAGGCTGACATGGAAAGACGAGTTCATCCAGCTCTCTGAGACCGCGGAAGGCAGAGTTGCCCCAGCCTTCAAACCGCATCATGCAGCGGTGGCGCTTGCCCTCATTGGACGAGAAGAGCCACTAGGCAGATACGAGCTGAATCAGAACTTGTCTGTGGGCGAGGGCAGTGCGAGAACTCTCCTTAAGCGACTTTCCGAAGCGGGATACATTTCACCAGAAGGGAAGCAGGGTCAAAGGCTCACATCAAAGGGACGCACTCTCTTTGAAGCCTTCTCCCGAGACGTTCCACTTGGACTGTTTCTGGACGTTCCTGGCCTCGTGATGTACAAAACAGCCTTCGCGAACCTAGTCAAGCAGAAGGGCACCTTCCTTCGAGATGGTATCAGGCAGCGAGATGAGGCCATAATCCAAGGCGGCTACGGCAAAGCAGGTGCTACCTCTCTCGTGATGAGGGACGGCCTTCTTGTTATGCCTCCGGACAACTTCCAGCCTCTTCCAGAGTACGAGAAGGAAACGCTCTTGATCCTTGACAGTCTGAGACCTGACGAGAATGACGCGATTGTTCTCGGCTCAGCTGACGATCGAAACATGGCACGTGAAGTTTCAATGGCGGCCGTGATGACTCTCTTCTGAGATGGTAAATCATGCAGATGGACTTGTTTGGTAATGTTCCAGAAGTTGTGATTGACATACACGAAACTTCAGGAAAACGGCAGAACGCGGTAAAGCATCTTATGTCCATGATGGACAAGGAGAAGATCACTTATACTGTACAGAAGATCCCCATTGGAGATGTTCTTGGACCAGAAGGTGTGGCAATAGAAAGGAAGACTGTGTCAGACCTTGTCAATACTCTGAAAGGTAGTGCAGCGGGTGTTCCGAGGTTTACGAAGCAAATGGAAGCTCTTCTGGAATACGATAGACCTTGTCTTCTGGTAGAAGACCTTCTAGCAATCAGGAGGGACCCACTGAAAGGTTGCGTGCATATCCCTTTCAAGACAAAACCGTCGAAGGGGAAGCCATACGTAATCACTATGGAGAGAGTGAGCTACATCCATCCGAACTCTCTGGATGGATTGATTGAGACCGTGAAAGAGAGTGGAATTGAGCTTATTGAGGGATTCAACGCTCTGCATTCAGCAGGACTGCTCTACGGAGTCCTCTTCGGGGACAAGAACGATAAGACGGACAAGGAGAAGCGACTGCCTGTGATTAGAACAAGGAAGGGACTGGAATCAGTGGCCGATGAGCAGGAGTTCTTTGTGGCAGGATTCCCAGGCATCAATGTGGTCAGGGCACGAAATCTACTCAAGAGATTTGGTTCCCCCTTTGAGGTCGTGACACGCACAGACGAGTGGACCGAGCAGCCCGGTATTGGACCAAAGACAGTGGAGTCTGCTAAGAAGCTCCTGTATTCAGGCTACCAGGCCATGGATGACGAATCTGAAGAGTCCAAAGAGGATAAGGGCTAGCTCGATAATCTTAAAAGACGACACTATTCTATGGCCAGAGAATACCTGTAAGAAGGTGGCATTCTCATGGGAGATGTTCGAATAGCAATCGCCGGTCTCGGGAATTGTGCATCTGCACTCATTCAGGGAGTGCATTACTACAAAGATGCAAAGGCAGACGAAGAGATTCCTGGTCTGATGCACGTAGACTTTGGTGGCTACTTCCCCAAAGACTTGAAGTTTGTAGCTGCCTTTGAGGCAAACAGTAAGAAGATCGGACTGGATGTTTCGGATGCCATTTGGGTTGAACCCAATTGCTGCTGGGAGTTCTATCCAGATGTTCCAAAATCTGGCGTCAAAGTTCTCCCAGGTCCAGTCTCGGACGGAGTGGCTCCCCATATGAGAGAGTCATTCTTTGCCTACGATGAGAGCGAAATCGAACCTGTTGACATTGTAGAAGAACTCAGGAAGGCAAAGGCAGACATGCTAGTAAGCTATCTTCCAGTTGGGAGTGCAGAGAGTTCCAGAATCTATGCAGAGGCCGCTCTTGAGGCAGAAGTAGGATTCATCAATGCAATACCGGAGTTCATCGTTTCTGACCCCGAAGACCCTATCGCAAAAGGGTTCAAGGCCAAGGGTATTCCATGTGCCGGAGATGACATCAAGAGCCAGTTGGGTGCGACAATTCTGCATAGAGTCCTTGCCCAGCTCTTTGACAAGAGAGGACTCATTCT
>CAYFTD010000277.1:0-7290 GCA_964345915.1 uncultured archaeon | reverse complement strand
TATGCCCCCTTACCTGCAATCCGTGGTATTATAAAGCCAAAGCGTGGTGGGGACTTCAAAGTCATAATATCACCAGTACGAAAGACAGTGGAATTCCTTCCACTGGAGCCCAAACCACTGCCCAGGTCGCTTCGTCCAAGATACTTCATTCTAGGAATCGATCCCGGGTCTACAGCGGCAATCTGTCTGTTGACTCTGGAAGGACGAATTCACCTTCTCAACAGTGGCAAGTCACTTACTCGGACCGACATGATAAGACAGGTATACAATCATGGAATTCCAGTATTGGTCGCTACAGATGTAAGTCCAGTACCTCACTTTGTGAAGAAGATAGCCAGTACAGTGAATGCTGAGTTATTTGTGCCAAAAAGAGAGATCTCTGTTGCTGACAAACAGGAGCTGGCTAGAGAGTTCTCAGAAGGAACTCGTATCCGAAACGCCCATGAACGGGATGCCTTAACAGCGGCAGTATACGCCTTCAGAAGCATAGAATCCAAGCTGAGGAAGATAGACAAGAAGATACGTGACGAACAGATTGCAATAGACAGAAACCAGCTCAAGGCAATGGTAATTAAAGGCATGTCATTGAATGAGGCTATAAATACCCTAGTTCATGAGAAGAAGAAGGAGGTTGAGATCACACCTGAGCCTGTTCCGGCTGAGGAGCCTCTCACACAGGAACGCTATGACTCCCTCCTTGCTAGGTTCAAGGATATTGAAGCTGAGAATGCAGTTCTCAGTGAGAAGATTGAAGATCTGACACACCTCGTTGAATTCCTTCGGTTTCGAGAAAGCGAAATGGTTGATAGTCTTGAGATTGTAAAGCGTAGGAACTACTGGAAGGTCAAGCGAGATCGTGAGGTGGTCAAGAAAGAGAAAGAACTGACCCACATACGCGGTGAAAGCCAGAAACTTCGCAAGGAACTACGGACTCTGAATAGTCGCCTAGAACTTCTGAGAGGAGTCAAACGGCTTGAGATCCGAGGCGATATGCTCGCAGTCAAGACAATTCCACACTTTACCAGAGAGAGCATCGACGAATGCACTCAGAAGGTAGGCCTCAAGACCGGTGACATAGTACTCTTCGAAGACGCAAGTGGAGGGGGTCCACAGACAGCTGGACTGCTGGTCGATAAGGGAATTCGTGCAGTGATCGTAGACACGCCCCTGTCACATCTCTCTGAAGAGGAGCTCACTAAGGCCACTATTCCTGTAATCAATGCTGAGAAGGTAGAGTTGCAGAGGATTGACGAGTTTGCCTTCATCAGCCGGAAGAAATTCGAGCAACAGCTTCAGAAGTTCTTGACTGAAGTGCGCGAACGGGCTCGACAGAAGGGTGAAGACGAGCTTGTTGAACTTGTAGAGCGTTACAGGCGAGAGATAGAACGTTGAGGGTTGTAAGATAGTCCAAAGACTTTGCCAGGCGCCTCATTCAGGAAGCTGGATCCATAGAATGTTATTCCCACGTAGTAGAATCTGGCCATACTTAGCCTTGGTTTCTTGGTTCTCCAGCTCCTCTGCATCAGTCAGGGTCAAGTTCATGTATACATCACATCTTGTCAAGCGACCACGGAAGGTTCTCTGGTCCTTGAGTTTGATTGAGATAACATTGTTGAGAACTGCTTCTAGGGCTTTGATAGGCATATTCTGTGACAAAGGCATTGCCTCAAGTCAGAGCCAATTGTGCACATTATAAAGGCTTTGTTGGAAAATGGTCTCTCAAACCGTAGGTAAGTGGGACCAGCGACTCGTCAATGTTAAGTGTGGACCGATTCTGTAATAACAAGGAAACGAGTCATAATGTCTCTAATCTGCCTTGGACTTGAAGGGACTGCACACTCCTTTGGAGCTGGAATTGCATCCAGCGAGGGGTCCATACTATCCAATGTATGGGACATGCTCTCACCGGCTGAGGGTGGAATCCATCCACGCGAAGCCAGTCGACACCATTCCGATGTCGGACCTAGTGTGATTCGGACTGCTGTGGAGAGAGCAGGCATCAGCCCTGATGATATCGACCTAATCGCATTCTCACAAGGTCCCGGTCTTGGACCACCACTTAGGACTACTGCGACAATGGCCCGCACACTATCTCTCAAACTATCTGTCCCCTTGGTTGGAGTAAACCACTGTGTTGCCCACATAGAGATTGGTTGTCTTGAGTCTGGCTTTCGGGATCCCGTCACAGTGTATGTTTCAGGAGGCAATACTCAGATAATCGCTTATGCTGGGAAACGTTTCCGTACCTTTGGTGAAACACTAGATATCGCAATTGGGAACATGCTTGACACACTGGGGCGTTTCATGGGGATGCGTTTCCCTGCCGGTCCCACAGTAGAACGCGAGGCTGAGAAGGAGTCCAGCTACCACCAACTTCCCTATTCTGTCAAAGGGATGGACCTGAGCTACTCAGGAATGCTGACCGCAGCCAAGAGACTGTACGACGAAGGAATTCCCATTCCAGAGGTATGCTTCAGTGTACAGGAAACCGCCTTCGGAATGCTGGCCGAGATTGCAGAACGCGCAATTGCCCATACTATGAAGAAGGAACTGCTTCTTACTGGGGGTGTTGCCCGTAACAACCGACTCACGCATATTCTTGAGGGAGTAAGCGAGAGACACAATACTAGATTTCACAGGGTTTCACCGCCGCTCGCAGGCGATCAAGGCGCTATGATTGCTTGGACAGGCATCCTGCAGCACAATGCCGGGGACAGCCTGAAGGTTGCTGACTCACACATTCTGCCAAAGTGGCGAACTGATGAACAGGATATAATCTGGAGGGATACCATTGACTGAACAGTGGACCCTAGGAGCAGAGTCCATAATCTTCAGGTTTGAGCAATGGGGACACACATACCTTCTCAAACACCGTCCAGCAAAACCCTACCTGCTCAAAACAATTGATGACTTCTTGAGGTCGTCCAGAACCAGTAGAGAATGCAAGATGTTGACAGTGGCACGGAGTCTAGGCGTTCCCACACCAAATGTGCACTGGATTGATGTAACGACTCATACGATCGTCATGGATCTCATTCAAGGGACGCAACTCAAACTACTGGTGGAGAAGGTCCCTAAACGACGACTACGCAAACTCTGCACAGAGTTTGGCCGACTCATAGGTTTCCTCCATCGTGGAGGAGTAGTCCATGGAGATCCAACAACAAGCAACGTGATAGTGGATGAACAATCGAGAATATGGCTGATTGACTTCGGGCTGTCCGAGATGAACGCTACGGTGGAGATGAAAGGCGTTGATATCCACCTGATGCGGCGTGCCTTTGAAACGACACACTGGGATTTGGAAGAAACGATGCTGGAATCAGCACTCAAAGGATACAAAGGATTGCTAAAGAACGAGGCAGGACAGGTTTTGTCACGGGCTGAGGAAATTCGAGAGCGCGGTCGCTATCACTGACTCCGCCCTTCGTGATCTGAGGAACCGGACAGACGACAATCTTTATATCCGCAGCCATGGGCGAGGGGGCAGACCCGGTCTTTTGGGGTAATCATACCTTAGAGGTATTTCCGATGGCAAGAATGCACACAAGGCGAAAGGGCCAGTCTGGAAGCAAGCGTCCCTCTACTCTTCGTGTCCCAGAATGGATGGACAAAGAGAAGAATGCAGAGTGGGTTGAGAACAAGGTAGTCGAACTCGCTAAGGCAGGCAATACACCATCAATGATAGGGATAATTCTCCGAGACCAATATGGTGTGCCTCTGGTGAGAGTTGTCACTGGAAAAAGGGTCATGGATATCATTGTTGAGAACGGCCTTGAACGACAGGTTCCTGAAGACTTACGCAACATGATTGCCAAGGCTGTTAAGATAAGAAGACACCTTGAAGAGAACAAGAAAGACTTCGTTTCAAAACGCGGGCTTCAACTCATCGAGAGCAAGATTCACAGGCTGTCTAAGTATTACAGAAAGACTCGACTTCTACCACCAGACTGGAAATACAGTCCTGACCAAGCTGCAGTTCTGCTGAGGTAGCTTTATCATCAGAAGGACTACTTAGACTCCTGAGATGAGTGGCAGGAAGAGGAAGACTCTCAGTCTAAAGGCTATCAAGAAGATACACGATGACAGATCCATCGACAAGAAGAAGCCATTTCTCATTATCACCTCTCCACTCCCCGAAGCCGCGGTATCAACTGCACTGATTTGTCGATCGATCTTGAGGTCTGGTGGACTCTTTCATTCGACATTCCTAGAACCTGTCATACAAGTTGAAAGAGTCAACGCTCTTCGTCAGGCACACTCAAAATCCACTCTGATCTTTGTTGGTATCGATATAGTGGGCAAGAAGCGAGTGAAGAAGGGAACAAGCTACCCCATATTCGTCGGCGGCACCCACGAGTCTGACCAGGTTCAACAGCTTAGAATCGGTGATGAGAACTCCATCTCCGAAGCAGCCTATGTAATTGCGAAAGAGAGCATGACTGCCACTCCTAGAGAGCTACAGCTCGCTGCAGCAGGAGCACTAGTGAGAAACTTCCCCGAGATAGAACTCAAAGGTGCCGCAAAAGAGATGGTTTCATCAGCACAGAAGGAGGGTCTCATCCAAGAACACAAAGGCTTCAGAATATTCGGAGCCAATTTCCTACCTCTGAATGAGGTGCTTGCATACAGCACAAGACCATATCTGGACGGCTTAAGTGGAAGACAAGAGGCCTGTGAGAAGATCTGTGAGGAGGCTAACATTCCATTCTCGAAGTTTCGGATGCCGATGAGCTCACTCACGAATGAGGAGGCACAAAGTCTGACGACTCTTCTTCTCCCGAAACTCGACTCCGCCCAAATCCCACTTGTCTTGGGTCAAGACTTCTCATTAGCTCAGGAGAGAGAAGACAGTCCTACACGACTAGTATCTGGAATTAAGTCAATGTCCGAAGTCGCATGGGGTCTTCAAGAACCTGGTACTTCTTTGGCCATTCTGATGGGTGATCGTGCCCAATTGCTGCGTAGGTTCCTAGATTTCCATTTGGCTCACACCAAAGACGTCATAGCAGCCTTTGAATCAATGCACATGTCTTTGGGAGAGGCAGAGGCCGAAATGACAGACTCAACAGCTGTGGTGCGAACAACTGGTACTAAGATGATGACTCTCGTGGATCTAGGACGCCTTGCTCTGGAAACGAACCTCGTTTCAGTTGACAAGGTCATAGTGATTGGCAAGAATGAGGGTATGGCTGTGACGTGGAGGCCAAGCAAAGTCAGACTGCAGAGTCTACTCACTGCCGTTGAGAAGCAGAACATCTCTTCAACTACAGCCTCTGCGGAGGCCATCATGATTGAGAACACATCTGAAGAGGTGCAGCAGGGCATTCAGAGAATCCTACAAGGTTTCTGACGGAGTGATTGCTAGTGCAAGTCCGGATAGAACTCTCCCTCGAATCGTCAAAGGACGCAGCAGAAGTGCTCCAAGCAATATCGCCCGACAATCTTCCACTCCCCAAGGGTCTTTCCATTGATGCACATAACCATGGAAATGAGTTAATCATTAGGATTGGCTGCTTGCGGGATCTAAAAAGCCTAGGAGCAACAGTCGAAGATATGATGAGTGCGATTGACCTCTCTCTGAGAACAATACAGCTAATTGACGAAACGAGATAGGGTGCAATATGCCGACTTCAGTCCTGAGATGGAGTCGAACTGCTGTTCTGGAGCATCAATTCATCATATATGGACTTGACTCTCGTCCTCGCTTGATCTGCCATTCTCTTCGTTATGAACCCTCTCTGAACTGCCCGTTTCAATAGGTGTTGGTCTATCACACGTATCTCCCCGCCCCCATCCGAAGGAGTTCTTATCACGTCAATCTCTAAGTCAATGTAGCGAATACGGCCCGGACCTTTGGCATTACCGGGATATAGCTCGACACCAGTATTGACGTTTATGTATGTGCCTTTCTCTAGGCCATTCCTTGAGTAATAACTCGTGGTCAGAGTCATGGATCCCGGAACCACCTCTGTCAGGGCATAGTCGCCCTCATCTCTTGGAACCTCAACATCTTCAGGATAGTCCTGCACTATCTTGAGTTTACGACTTGTGTGGCGAAACTGTCTTCGGATCAGAAGCCCTTTGGGATTGACCTCCACTACTCTGCCTCTGGTTAGAAGGATAGATCTCCCATCCAGTTTCACATGCTCAATATTGATCGTGTCGTCAACCCTGGGCATATCAAGACCCACTACCTTCTCAAGCCTCGAGGTTATGTAGGTTCTTTCCTCGGGACGGTCTTCAATCACCATCTCTGCCATGTCCACCAAGGGGGCGTATCCTGCGCTCTTAAAGAAGTGATGACGGTCCACTGTAGGCTTAATCTTAGCTCTAGTCTTATCCAGCACTTCCTTAACCTCAGCTGGAAACTCTATGTCGGCATTGCTGGTGCCTTCGAAGAGAAGCCCCGTTGTGTCCAGATCATCATATTTCGAGTAGACTCGTTGGGCCACATCCAACAGGTCATCAACCTCGTTACGCAGTTCTTCATCTGTTAGCTTATTTGCCGCAGTTCGCCAAAGAATTCCCCAGTTCTCGGTATGTTCACGAATCTTCCGCCCAAGATCCATAAGCTCGTTTCTTGTGTCAGCTTCCTTAATCTTCGTACTTAGACGTACAACTGGTTCTGGCAAGAGAACGACAGCGCGACCGGGAATTGTTATGCTTGATGATAGAACAGGTGCCTTGCGTCCATAATCATGAGCACGGATTTGGACCATGACATCATCTCCGCGTCTGAACCCCCTGTCTGGCAACAGTCCAGAGATGACTCCCAGATCGACTCTAGTGTGCCCAGTTCTCTCATCTCTACCAAGCACATGGCCCTTGTATATTGAACTCTTTGCAACCCTAGGCGTGCGTGTTATGACCCAACCAAGGCGTCTGCGTAGCACCTCTGTTAGACGATTCAATATCGATTCATAGGCAATTGCTACAATACCCTGCAAATCACTTCGATCCCAGATGTCCACATCCGGTATCTCACTTCTGAAAGGGAGACCGAACCGCCTTGCCACCTCTGGACTAGGTTGTACCATCTCAAAATGATTCTGCAGCATAATCTGCGTAAGCGACTGTGAGTAGATTCCTCGTATCCTTGCCTTCATCATGGGTAAACACTAGCCCAGCCACAAGGTGTCAGCCCCAACCACAACTGGTCAAGACTGAACACATCTTGGAAGATGTCTTCATGCATCACGTATTGGCTCCAAGTAGCTCAACACGCGCCATATCCTTGTTCGAGCATAGTTTGGACAATTCGGATCCTGATTCGGCTCATCCAGAATC
>CAYFTD010000276.1:0-5191 GCA_964345915.1 uncultured archaeon | reverse complement strand
CAAACAGTTCGAGCAAGAGAAGAACGTTCAGATCATCTGTATGGTTGACACCAGTGGCAGTATGGGGAATGGCTACCCTGAGAACACCAAGCTTGAATACGCAATCCGTGCTGCGGTTCTACTGACACACATGGGTCTGGAGAGAAAGGACTTGGTTGGCACTTGCGTATTCAGCGATGTTGTCCACTCCTACGTTGAACCATCAACACATCCATATCATATGTTCAATGTACTAGAGGCCCTCGCAATGGCTGAACCGGGTGGCTGGAGTGATTATGAGACCGCCATTTCATATGTGACAGAGCATACGAGGAAGCGTTCGCTCATCATATGGATGACAGACCTCGAAGAGAGTCCTGCACCCTTGCTAAACGCTATGAAAGCACTCGTAGCGAACGGTCACAAGGCCCTGGTGATAAGCCCGTTTGGACCATGGTTCGAGGCACCAGTTGGGCAATTCGGACCCGTTGAGAAGGTTCTATCCGAGGCTGTTTCTGAAGAGCTCTGGGAACGAAGAAGGAAGATTGGCAGAGCTCTAGCAAGATTTGGGATTGGAGTCATGAATGTAGGTCCCGAAGATTTTCTACCTACAATCATCAAGACCTACGAGCAAGCGAAACAGAAGGGGGTGGCGATGTTTTGAAGGCCGTGACTTGGATACTTCGCATCGCTTCTGCGTCGTCATTCGTGGCAATGGCATACTTGGTATATGCAGCTATGGACGTCAACGACGTATGGCATTGGGATGCACCCTACAACTTCATCGTAACCGTGTTTCGGATGTTATCTCTTGTCTTCTTCTTCGTAGCATTCACAATGACAACTGGAACGGCTGCAGCTATAATGGGCACCGTTCCAAACGAACTGATTGCAGGCCTGTATAACACAATTGTGCTGAGGCTCTGGTATATGCAGCCCTACGGGGTAACGGGCCCGATTACGGACGTTAATCAAGTATTCTCCCAGTTTACGACGGACATCTTCCTAGTGATTGATTCTCTCATCCAGAACACCTTTCCGTTCGTATACTTCCTCTGTGCAGGCATTGGAGTCGCACTGTTTCTACAGTCCCTTGTGAGAATGGAACACAAGTTCGTTGGAGGGGCATTCATTGCGATCCAGATGATACTAGTCGTTGCCACCTTCAAGGGCACATTCAGTGCAATACTTGGCCCTTCTATTGTACCTGATTACTCTGTCTTCCCTTCAGACTTCATTGAGTTTCTAGGAACCAACATTCAACTGCTTGCTCTCGTGTCATTTGCATATCTTGAATTGAGCTATCAGATGATATACAGCTACTCGGTTGGGAAACCAGTAGAAGATCGAGAAGAAACCCTCAAGAAGCAATTGCTTGCCCTGCGCCAAGCAACCAGAAAGCAGGATGCCATTGAGAAGGGGGAGAAAGTCAGTAGCACCGCCATGAGTCGTACAACAGGCGCCACAGCCTTCTCTTTCCTTCGTGAGGCAATCGAGCGGAAGGTCGTTGGTAGCCAAGACGCTCTCGAGAATCTTGACGCCGTATCAGACGTTCGCCGCCTACAGATCTACGTTGATGATTTACTACAGACTGATTCAAGGGCCAGGGACGAACTCACTGCGAAGGCTGCTGCTCCGTCGTCAAGCTACGTTATAGGGTCTACCCTAATGGGTTCAGTCATACGCTTTCTCAGCGTTGTGGCAATCTCCTTCATTCTCATGAGCCCATCAATCATAACCATCATTAGCCTTCCCGAGGGGATCCAGAATAGTGTCGAGATCCTTCAACCGGAGATAGTCCTGCTGTTCCTGGTCCCGGTGGTATTCCTATTTCCATTCGCCGCTATGGTCATTAGTTGGTTCTCAAAGCGTGAGGTCTTGGAGGAAACTGAGCTCACCAAGGCCGAAAAGGAGGAAGCAAAGCGCAGGAAGAAGGAGTTGAAGCGAAAGCGGAAAGAGGCAGCGAAGAAGCGCAAGGAACGTGAGCGAGCGCGCAGGAAGGCTAAGGAAAAGACAGAAGTAACAGATGAATGGGACAAAGCTCTCGAGGATACCTACGCGCGATAAGAGTTCCCGGGAGGAACTAAGAAGTGACTTCGGTCGTTCTAACTCATGGAGACCTTGATGGGATCACCTCGGGTGCCATTGCTTTGCTTGCCTTTCCCGGCGCAGACTTCTACTTCACTAGACCGTCTCAGCTGCATCAGGACCTATACAGAATTGCAAAGGACGAACCGGAGTCTGTAAGTGTCACTGACATTGCGATAAACTCCAAGCGATTTGAGGACATAATTAGGGCTCTGGACCGTTTTCCTCAATCTGCTCAGATTCATTGGATTGACCATCATCCCATTACCTCAAAGCAGAGAAAGGAACTCTCCAAGAGAGTGGACTTGTTTCACGAAGTTGGTCCTTCTACATCTGAGCTTGTATACCGCAAATTCGCAGAAAGACTACCAGAGTATGCGATGCGTCTAGCACTCTATGGAGCAATTGGTGACTACTGTGATGACACAGAGTTTGCCGAGAACCACTTCGAGAACTACGACAAACGTACGTTGTACCTAGAGGCTGGTCTATTGGTGCAGGCCCTCCAAGAAATCGACTATCGGAAAGAGTCGAAGGACTTGGTTAGACAGCTGACCCTTGGAATCGACCCAAGTTCGATGAACGACATTGTTGAGCTTGCTATGAAGGCAACGCGGATTGAACACGAGGTATTTAGATACGTACAGCAGAATGCTCGCAAGCTGGGGCCTGTTGGGTATGTTCTTGACATGCCTATCAATGGATACCGAGGCAAGAGTGCCAAGTTCGCAGCCTATGCAACAGACGCAAGAGTCGGTATCAGTGCCCGGTCAACTGAGGATGAGGTTGACATGAGCATTCGTAGAAGACACACAAGAGTCGATCTCAACAAGATGTTGAACAGAATATTGCCAGAGATCGAAGGTGCTCAGGGTGGTGGGCATCCTGCAGCGGCGGGAGCATCGATGTACAGGAATGATTTCCCAAAGTTTCTCGAACGCCTAGCTGAGTATGTTGATGAGTCCAGCTAAACGAACAGAGTCAATGCACTCCACATCACCCAGACAACAGTAACAATAGCCTCTCCTGCGACAACTCCGCTCAAGATCTGAGTGGACCTTTCTCTAATCTGATCACAGACAGAAGGAGGTAATGCTCTCCCATCTGGTCCACTTGTTCGGAGCTTCTCCATCCGATAATCAACATAACCGCCAAAGAGCATAGCCACAGCTGTTGCAGGAGGAATCAGCAGTCCTACGGCCAGGCTGATGGCACTCAATCCTCTTCTGTTCAACTGTATTCCTGCAATTGCTCCAATGACTCCAAACGAGAGCAAGTACAGAAGCGCGAGGGCTGGATGAATCTCAGGGAAGAAGGAAACCCCGGGGAGCTGGAGATCGCCAATGTCTGCTAGACTTGTCACAAGAAAACCGAACAGCTGTGCTACCGGGCTCGGAAAATCAGTCCCACCGAAACCATAGGTTCTGTATAGCATGAATGTAATCATTGAACCGATAATTGTACCTAGGAATAGGCCGATGAAGACAGCCTTGAGTATGTCCCTTCCTCTAACACCAGTTATCCTTCCTAGTTTCAGGTGTACCAGAAGGGCAAGAGCTGCATCTTGGAGCCCCCCGAGCATGGCCATGAATGTGGTTATAGCTTGGAATGACACCCTGAAGAACAGAATGGCAGGTATGGACACGATGTCTGAGATGTAACCTGCAAGCATGCCTGTTTCGCTAATAGATCTGGCAGTGAAGTATGCTGACACCATCGCCAATGGTGTTCCAAAGACAAAGAGAAGCCATGGAATCTGCACTCCCACGAATGGCGTTAGAATAGAGAAGACAATGATTCCTACAACCATGAACAGAATCATGGAAGTGAAGGCCACCCACGGTGGCATCTTTCCTCTTCGGCTTCTCATATACTCTCTCGGATTTGTCGCCATCTCTATGATCTCTTCTCGCAGGGCTTCGATGGAGAAGAGTTCCTCCCTGACACGGAGAAGCTGTGGTATCTCCTCTGCTTTGTGAGGCTTGTCTACATGCTGTGTTTGGTCTTCATATGAAGTCCCCTTGTTCATGTGGTTCTCGGCTAGTTTCTGGAATTCAAGAGGACTCATCTCTCGTTCTCGGCTAGACATCACGTCCTTGAGAATCACGGCCGAAAAGACGCCCAGAACTAGATAGATGATTTCAGGACGATGGAGATGCTCTGAGTACGGGATTGGCGCAGCTCCTTCAAGAACAATCCAAATCAACATGGTTGTTAGGGTCCCGCATAGGAGGACCAGAGTCCGTTTCCATCCCACAAAATAGCCAACTCCAGCTAGCAAAGGTGAATTGGCAACACCTATCCAGTCAGGGACCGCACCTGCGGCAGGAATCAACGGCTCGAGGGCGTGCGGGACTGAGCTGAGGCTCGTCCCAGTCGCCTGTTCCGCAATCTTTGTGGCTGCCACCCATGTAGCAGCTGGAGCAATGCCTGTCGCGACATTTGTCTTAGATGCGGGATCTGCGGCCAGGGCCTTAATGCACTCCGCCTGTGGCTGTACTTGAGGCCACGGGTCGTCCTCGAAGCGTTCCCGGAAGGGGACGAGTAGGATGAGCCCGAAGAAGGCGCTCATACCAGTCACCACAGCTATGAATGGAAAGGTAATGAGCTGATTCACAAGTACGAGGTCTTCAACGAAGATAGCTATGGCGGGAAAGACAACAAGGACGCCTACCGAGATGAATCCTGAACTGTTTGCAATGGCAACGACCACGGTATTCTCTTCAGGCGTGTATCTTCCCCAAAGACTGAGAATAATCGCTCCCAGCAACTCTGCGCCTATGAAGTAGACTACTCCAACCTTCAGAGCGAGATAGATTCCAAGAAACGTCATCACTACTCCGACGGCGACACCAGTCACCATTGCACGCTTGGTGAGAGGGAACTTAGGCTGACTAGCTATGAAAGTGTAGAGTGCCATGCTTCCAGCAGCCATGAGTGTGATCTCTGTGAAGAATCCGAAGAAACCCGAAAGGAGAACATAGGCAATCATGGCCAGATTGATGTAGAGCAGGCCCTTCTTCCCAATGGGGCCTCGGGAGAGAGATGCGACGAGCAGCACTACCTGTATGATTATGGCGGAGATAACATCAGGGCCACTCCATCGACCCTCAGCCGCCACGAC
>CAYFTD010000275.1:0-4156 GCA_964345915.1 uncultured archaeon | reverse complement strand
CCCAGTTATCTGCAATCATGCAGAACATTGAGATCGCTGAGGCTGGTATTCCTATGTGTCAAGACACTGGAATCATCATATTCTATCTCAAGGTAGGCGACAAGTTCCCGTTTACCAGCGAAGTGAGAGAATCTCTTATCAGAGCAACAAGGACGGCCACTGCCACTGTGCCCCTTCGTCCTAATGCAGTGAATCCGATTGTTGGAGGCAACTCGGGGGACAACACTGGTAGGAAGATTCCTTGGATCAACTGGGAAGTTGTCCAGGGTGACACGCTTGAAATCACAGTATTTCCAAAGGGCGGTGGCAGTGAGAATGTGTCCATAGTTGGCATGTTGAAACCTGGTGTTGGCCTGACTGGTGTAAAGAAGTTGGTGGTAGACAATGCAATGAGCTATATGGGCAAGGCCTGCTCTCCGAACATAATTGGGGTCGGGATTGGCGGTGGGGCCGATATCTCCATCAAGATTGCGAAGCAGCAACTACTGAGACCACTAAATGACAGCCATCCCGAACCCGAGGTGGCTGAGATTGAGAAGGACCTGATGGAGGCAATCAACGCCACTGGCATTGGTCCAATGGGCCTCGGTGGCAAGACAACGGTCTTGGGCGTGAAAGTCGATTATGCAATGCGACACCCTGCAAGCCTACCTGTGGGCGTCGCCGTACAATGCTGGGCCGCACGTCACAGCAAGGCCATCATCTCGAAAGATCTCGAGGTCGCATACCTGACCCATCCAATGGAGGTTGAATAGATTGCCAGAGTATCATCTCACAACTCCAGTCTCTGAGGAGGATGCTAGGAAGCTGAAGGTTGGCGATATTGTCTATGTAACTGGCGAGCACGTTTACACCGCTCGTGATGAGGCCCACCTGAGAGCTCTTGAGCTGTTTGAAGAAGGTCAGAAACCCCCGGTGGACTTCGAGGGCAGTGTTGTCTATCACGTTGGTCCTGTGGCATGGCAGAAGGAGGGCAGATGGCAGATTGTTTCAGCTGGACCCACGACAAGCATCAGGATGGAGATGTTTGAGGACGACTTCCTGCGCAAATACAAGGCACGCATTATAATCGGAAAGGGTGGAATGGGTGAGAAGACCCTGGCGGCTCTGGGCGAGGTTGGAGCCGTCTACTGCAGTTTCACCGGCGGGTGCGGAGCGTTGGCAGCGCGGGGGCTAAAGGAGGTCCGCGCCTACGAATGGAGTGATCTTGGAATGCCAGAAGCCCTCTGGGTAATCACAGCTCAGGAGTTTGGTCCATTGCTAGTTACTATGGACTCTCATGGCAACAGTCTTCATGCTGCAATGGACAAAGAGGTCGCGGCCCGCAAAGAGAAGGTCTACGCTATAATTGGAGTCAAGGAGTGAATCTCGTCAACCTCAACAGCAAGTCTTAAACGGTCCATATCTGCCCGACCGTTCAGGCGCGGAGAGATATCTCCATCGGAGGACTGTAGTTGAACTATAAGACGATAATGTGTGATGTCCTGGTAGTCGGTGCAGGCGGAGCTGGATGCCGTGCAGCCATCGAGGCATCCAACCATAATCTGGATGTAATCATGATTAGCAAGGAGCTCGTCGGAAAGGCACACACAGCCATGGCCGAGGGCGGCTACAATGTATCCTTGGGCAATGTGGATCCGGACGACAATCCTGAAACACACTTCAAAGACACTATTGTTGGCGGGAACTACCTCAACAATCAGAAGCTTGCCAGAATACTTGTCCGTGACGCCTCAGAGAGAATCTTCGACCTAGAAGAATACGGTGCGGTCTTTGATAGGACCCCAGAAGGCAAGATTGCCCAGAGAACCTTTGGTAAACAGTCATGGAGGCGGACCGCCTATGCCTCTGATAGGACTGGTTCCGAGATAATGGTGACACTTACCGAGGCCATCCGAAAGACCTCTGTTCGGGTCTTTGATGAGGTGTTTGCCACGAAGATACTCGTCGAAGATGGCAGAGTTGCAGGAGTAACTGCTATTGACATGAAGTATGGAGACTATCTTGTGTTCCGTGCCAAGTCGGTAGTCATGGCCACTGGCGGCGCAGGCCGCATCTATAAGGTGACCAGCAACGCCCAACTCGATGTGGGTGACGGCTATGGGATGGCCTACGCAGCAGGTTGTGAGCTTATCGACATGGAGATGGTACAATTCCACCCAACTGGAATGGTCAAGCCAGAATCTGCAAAGGGTCGACTTGTCACGGAGGCCGTGCGTGGCGAGGGCGGAATTCTCCTGAATAATGAGGGGGAGCGATTCATGAACAGGTATTATCCTGAGGTGATGGAGCTCGCAGGCCGTGACCAAGTTGCACGATCCATAATGACTGAGGTTGTCGAAGGACGCGGCTCGCCAGATGGCGGAGTCTACCTCAGCATCTCGCATCTACCCCGGTCTATCATCGAGTTTAGGCTTGAGAGCATGATTGAACAGTTCGAGGATGCAGGAGTTGACATCAGAGAAGAGGCCATGCAGGTTTCTCCGACTTGTCATCACTTCATGGGCGGCATCAAGATAGATGAGGAGTCGGGCACCAACATCGTAGGACTCTATGCTGCAGGTGAATGTACTGGTGGAGTTCACGGTGGAAATCGACTCGGAGGCAATGCTCTGGCCGACACCCAGGTATACGGCGCCTTGGCAGGTCAGAGTGCCGCGAAGTTTGCCAAGGCAAATAGCCACAGCGGCTTTGATCGAGATACGGTTGTAAAAGAGTTTGAGAAGCTAGAGTCCATGCTTGAAAGGAAGGGTGGAATCGCTCCAGCTGACGCACGAAATGAACTGACCGAGTTGATGTGGGAGAAGGTCCAGATATTCAGGAAAGAGGAGGACTTGGCATTTGCCGTCAAAGAGCTCCGGCGAATCGAGAAAGAGGTCGTCCCAAACATCAAGGTCGACGTTCAAGTCAAGCGATTCAACCCCGGTTGGCATCAGGCCATAGAGTTCGAACAAATGGTCACGACTGCAAGGATGGTAGCTGAGGCGGCGTTCATGAGAAAGGGTAGCAGGGGTGCACACTACCGTATAGACACTGACCGCAATGATAACGGCTATTACAATATCGTCATTCACAAGGGTGAAGACGGCAAGATGGAACTACGAAAAGAAGACCTGGTGACCACTACAATTACACCACCATAGTGGAGGAGCACAGAATGGCAACGACAATCAAAGCGAAAGTCTTCAGGTACAATCCCGACCTTGATAACGAACCTCACTTCCAAGACTTCGACGTGGAATACGAGCCAGGGATGACCGTGCTTGATGCTCTTCTATATGTGCAGGACATGTACGACTCTAGTCTGGCATTTCGGTGGGAATGCAGAGGTGGCCAGTGCGGGTCCTGTGCTGTGAAAGTGAATGGAACAGCCAGGATTGCATGCAGGACAAAGGTTGACCCTGATGAGAATCTCTTCATTGAGCCACTGGAGAAGATGCCTGTCATCAAGGATCTAGTAGTAGACATGGCCCAAGTTACCTTTCGGCTTAGACGCATCAGGCCCTACGTAGCTCGCGACAGGAAGCCCGAACGACCCGAGATCATTCACGCCGAGGAGATTGAGAAGGTAAGAGAGATTCGCAAATGCATTGAATGCAGCGCTTGCCTGTCAAACTGTCCCATTGTACATGAAACGTGGGACTATCCCGGACCGATGATAATCCGCCAGATTGCACGACTCGAACTCGACCCGCGCGATGTCGAGGACCGTGTAGCCATGGCAATAAACGAGTCTGTATACAGCTGTACTACGTGCAAGATGTGTACTGATATCTGTCCGAAGAGAATCGACGTCCCTGCTCTGGCCGTCGAGCTTCTCCGTGCCAAGGCCGTTCAGGCGGGGTATCCTCTAGCTCCTGGTCAACAGGGCTTTATTGACTCGATAAAGGCAACTGGTAGGGCAGTCCCCGAGAAGGAGCCTCCTCTGCTGAAGGAAATTGAAACCGCAGAGTTTCTGGTGGACAAACCGCGTGGTCGAGTCGCCTTCTTCACAGGCTGCCTCATTGATTACAGGATGCAGAGTACAGGTAAGGCCTTGATTGATGTCCTGAACCGCAACAGTGTAGATGTTATTGTCCCAAAGGAGCAGTGGTGCTGTGCTAGCCCCGCCTTCAGGACCGGTGATCTGAGCACGGCCGAGGCTGCTACGCGACGA
>CAYFTD010000274.1:0-4695 GCA_964345915.1 uncultured archaeon | reverse complement strand
GCATGTATAGGGACCTCTGTTGAACGATTCATCTATTGCTCAACCACGGAAACTATTGGAGCAGTGAAGTACCCGCCTGGGAACGAAGATACTGAGCTAAGACCTGCCTTCAGATATGCCGAAAGCAAGGTAGCTGCAGAAGCCGCGATTCGGGAAATCACATCTGAAACAGATCTACCGCATATTATCCTGCGGCCTACCGGTGTCACTGGTGAGGGCGACCTGTATGCGATGTACGACATAGTTAGGGCAGTAAACGAGGGCATTCCAGCTCTGCCGAGGGATATATCGGGGAGATTTATGTGGAGTCATGTAGATGATATAGCCTCAGCATTCTCCGCGGCTCTGGGACTGCAGGCAGCTCTCAACAACACAATCATCCTATGCCCTGACGAGCCGATGACATGGACCGAGTTTGTGGACCTAGTCTGTTCTCATCTTGGAGCCACGCCACCAGGTGTACGAGTCCCGGCCGTCCTTGCAAAGGTTGGCATGGCAGTTCTAGGTCCGATGAAGAACCGGAAACAGACTTCGTTCTTCTGGCACGCTGGAAATGTGGACTTCATGAGCGAAGACCGGTGGTACACCAACAAGAAGGCCAAACGAATGCTTGGATGGACCCCATCTATGACGATAGAGCAGGCACTGAAACGAGCCATGGATTGGTGGCTTGATAACGGATACTTGACTAGGGAGTGATTGTAGATGGAACCTGTCTTGGGCTTCATACTAATCATTCTCCCAATCTTGCTTGCGTTTCTTATGCTAGTCTTCTTGAAGAGGGCCGCTGATGTCACTGGAGTTGTCGTCTGGGTTGTAACTCTCGTTATTGCTGTCGTTGCCTTTCAGACTGACATAGGCATTGCATTGACCGCAAGTATCGCAGGAATTGTCAAGTCGTTTCCTATCTCTCTAATGGTGGCCACATCGATTCTAATGATGACTTGGATGCAAGAGACTGGTGCCTTGCAACGATTGATTGTATTCTTCAAGACTCTGGGTGGCGGAAGCCGGCCAATGCAGATCATGCTGATTAGCCTAGGCCTAGGACTTTTCCTTGTGGGAATCGGAGCCACTCCGGTATCGATGCTACCGCCTGTGATGCTGGCACTGGGCTTTTCGCCTCTGGTTGCAGTTGCTCTTCCTGCGATTGGATACGATCCATTGACAACGTTTGCTCTTCTAGGAGTCCCAGCACAGGTATTCAATTCGGAATTCAATGCAGTATCTGGAAGTCCTGTACCTCTCTGGGAGTCAAGTCTGACGTTCGCGTGGTTCATGCCAGTCATCACGACTGGAATTGCCATCTCGATGCTTTGGATTGCTGGCGGGCGCAAGCTCTTGTTTCAGAGAGAGGGACTGCTTCTTGCGATTCTCTCAGGCATCACTGCTGGACTAATCGCGATTCTCTCTAACCTCTCCGTCGTGGATCAGACGATTCTGACGAATGTTTTTGCCGGCGCCGCAGTAATCTTCGTTCTGCTAGCCTACTTGAAAGTGCTCAAGAGACCTCTCCTAGATCGAAGTGTTTTGACGGAGGATGACCTAAAGGTCGAAGAGAAAATGAGCCTCAGAAGAGCAGGAATGCCATGGTTGATTCTTGTGATTCTAAGTCTTGCTGTCACGCTATACGTACCTTTGAAGCAGCTTCTAATCGGTCCGCTGGACTTCATTGTTCAGGTAGGTACCTACCCCCGACCAATTAGCACGAAGTGGCTCTGGCAGGCCTATACTTTGATGCTCATTGCCACTCTAGTTTCAATTCCCTTCTTCAAATCAGATCGAGCGACACTCGGAAGCACCTTCAGAAAGTTCATGAAGAGGGCCCCACGTCCCGTCTTGGCTGCAGCCATATTCTTCGCTATGGCTGAGGTCATGAACTTCAGCGGGTACTTCCCTGCGATAGATGGGACATGGACATTTCCCGTTGATGCGAGCAATAATATGATCAACCTACTGGCCACGCTTACAACGAGCGCACTGGGCACTGCCTATCCTTTGACTGCAGCTTTTCTCGGGCTTCTGGCAGGATTCATTTCAGGGTCTGAAACGTCTGCCATTGCGATGTTCACACGCTATCATCACGAAACTAGCGTTCTCATAGGTGCAAACTCAATGGTTGTGGCTGCGTCAAATGGGGTGGGTGGCGGATTGGCCAGCGTATTGAGTCCTGCAAAGATACAGAACGCGGCTGCAGTGATTGACAAGATTGGTATAGAAGGGGATGTTATCCGCTATGGTGTCGTTGTTGCAGTGTTGATGACTCTGGCCACTGCCTTGATGACGATGGTGTGGGCTTTTGGATGAGTGAACACTAAAGTATCTGGGTATTCTCATAGTTCGTCAATCTTTGCAGCCATGATGAAATCATTGTCGTGTAGTCCTTTGATGGCGTGAGTCCAGAACGTTAGAGTCACCTCATTCCAATGAATCAGTATGTCCGGATGATGATCCTGTTCTTCTGCTAACTCGGCGACTTTGTTGACAAATTCCATTGACTTCTTAAAGTTCTTGAACTTGTATTTCCTCTCTATCTTGTCGACCCCATCCTTCTTATGTGTCCACCCGGGAACAGCCTTCATCAGTTCGTCGATTCGAAGTGACTCGAGCGGGGGAATTCCTCCACGACATGGTACGCACGTGAGTGCAGCAAGGTCCTTCCTTGATTCTGACATTCCTATCACTTCAGACAACTCTCGCTTGAAGGCTCTAAAACATGGCGATATGGTCTGAGTTATGACTTGACTTATCACCCAGGAGGGACAACTATATCAAACACGTGTGGAAGGGCTTTGGTATGGCTCTGGAGGGAATAGCTGGTAAAGTCTACGCAGACACAAGCGGAAAGAATGGTGGCAACTTCGGTGCAATCGTGCTTGACGACCAGATTGTCATGGTCGACGCCGGGATGATTCACCCAAAGAGCCACTTGACTCGGGAGCTTCTCGAGGATCAGTACAATCTCCGAATAGAGCGAATTCTTCTTACTCATTATCATGCGGACCATCTCTTTGGAGCCCAAGCATTTGAGCCAGTCAGAGTGATCAGCTCGACGGCGACCAGGGACATCTGTGTCCGCAACCTCAAGCGTAGCTGGAAGCGAGAAACTCTCCTTGAGAGCTATTCACCGTTGCAGGAAGAAAGACCTGAGCTTTGGGATGCTCTTCAAGACCTGAGAATCCTTGTACCTGAGGAAGTATTCGACAAGAAGCTGACTCTTGGTGACAAGAAGGAGATAGTGGCTTATCACATGGGTGGTCACACAGCTGGGTCGTCCATTGTGGTGGTGGAACCTGAACATGTTGTCTTTGTTGGTGATTTGATCTTCAACAAGTCCTTTCCATACGCAGGAGATCCTACCTGCCATCCGGACGAGTGGATCATCGCGCTTGAACATATCATCAAGAGTGACTTCAGGCAAGTGATTCCTGGTCATGGTCCCGTGTGTGAGAAATCGGACGTGGCAAATGAGCGGGATTTTCTGAAGAGTCTGCGAAAGAGTGTCAAGGATGCATTAGTGGAAGGAGTTTCAGCTAACAAGTACGTGGAGCTTGAGATGTTTCCTGATCATCACGTCGAGGGTAGAGAGAATCGACTTCCACTAGCTATTGACCACTGGTTTGCCTTCTACGGGAAGTGAAACCTGGTGCGGCTTCTTGAACCTTTCAGCATCAAGTCGCTTCCTTTGGAGAACAGAATTGTGCTGCTGGCCACACACCTAGGGTATTGCGAAGAAGATGGCGTTGTCACCGATCAACTGATCAGCTTCTACCGCGAGCGGGCCCGACACCGCCCTGGTCTAATAGTTGTGGGGGGATGTTACACTGAGCGCTACGGTTCAAGCGGTCCAACCATGGTCGGGATTAGTCGTGATGAGCATATTGAAGGTCTAAAGAGGCTAACAGATGAGATTCATGCTTTTGATGTACCCGTCGCCTCTCAGCTATACCACGCGGGTAGGTATGTTCACTCCATCTTCCTCGGGGAGCAGGCGGTTTCAGCTTCTGAGGTTCCATGTCGGCTGACCCGTGAAAGCCCACGTGCACTTACTACTGATGAGATCCAAAGGACTGTCAGCAATTTTGGTGAAGCTGCGAGGAGAGCCAAGAAAGCGGGTTTCGATGCCGTGGAGATTATCGGCTCGGCAGGATACATCATCAACCAGTTCCTGGCGAAGGCCACTAACAAGAGGAAAGATGAGTATGGAGGCGACCTGGCGGCTCGGGCAAGATTCGCACTTGAGGTCGTGCAGGAAGTTAGGTCAGCAGTGGGTAACAACTTTCCAATACTCTACCGAATGAGTGGTGAAGACTTTGTTCCAGACGGGATCACCCTCGAAGCCAACAAGATTCTAGCCCCCTGGCTCGTACAGGCGGGAGTCGACTGCATCGATGTAACGGGAGGCTGGCACGAAACGAGAATTCCCCAGATCACGATGGATGTCCCTCGAGGTCACTATGCCTACCTTGCCGAAGGAATAGCCGAGTCAGTTGACGTCCCGGTGGTTGCCTGCAACAGGATAAACAGCCCCACCGTGGCTGAGCGTATCCTTGCAAGGGGTATGGTCCAGCTAATTGGCATGTCTAGAGGATTCATAGCTGACCCAGGAATAATGTCGAAGATACGAACAAGAGAATTCGGTAGGATCCGACCGTGTATCGGCTGTAACCAGGGATGTCTCGACAAGGTCTTCAC
>CAYFTD010000273.1:0-1614 GCA_964345915.1 uncultured archaeon | reverse complement strand
CTGGATCTGACCAATCATCACGGGACCTGTGTCTTCTGCTTTGAAACCCCCGTGCTCTCTCGCCATCCTTGCAGCGTTGCTTGCGGCTGCCACGACAGACGGCTCCTCCAGAGCCATTGGAATCAGGTAGTCCTTGTCGTTGATTCTGAAGTTTGTAGCTATGCCAAGTGGCAGTGTCATTGACCCGATGACATTCTCAATCATGTGGTCCAAGATTTCCATGTCAACCGATCCAGGATCAAAGAGAGGTTTCAGCTCCGATTCGGGTATGCCCGTCACTTCTTGGATCTTCTTCATTCGCTCTTCTCTTGCCAGCTTGTAGAAACCTGGAATTCGGGAATCCTCGACCAAGGTTGCACCCTCCTCCATGCCGTGGGTGGTATGGCATAAAAAGGATGCTCAATGAATCTACAGGCATAACGTACCGCTGCTGTACCATAGGTTTAAGTCGAGTGCGCTCAAGCGTGCTGGTTGGTTGTGTCGAATGAGTCCCGAAAGAGACTTTGGCGAAATCATCACAGGTCTTTGCAAGAAGAGAGGCTTCTTTTGGGGTCCATCACCTGAGATATACGGTGGCAGTTCAGGCTTCTATGATCTCGGTCCACTTGGGAAGCTCTTGAAGAACAGACTAGAGGACCGCATTCGCTCCTCTTTTGTGAAAGCCAACTTCTGGGAGGTTGAGTGTCCCACTGTTTCTCCATCAATTGTGTGGAAAGCATCTGGACATTTGGACGGTTTCATGGACCCCGTAGTTCAGTGCACTAAGTGCGAGCAGGTGTATAGAGCAGACACTCTGATAGAGGAGCAATTCCCGGACGTCGACATCAGAGGCCAAGCTCCAGAAGAGCTCACGAAGACCATCAAAGAGCTAGGAGTCGTCTGTCCGGCCTGCAAGGGCGAGTTGGGTCCTGTGACAGAGTACAATCTTATGCTGAAGACTCGCCTTGGCCTTGACCAAGACGCCTACATGCGTCCTGAAACTGCAACCGGCACTTACTTGTTGTTCAAGCGATTCCTCACCTTCTTTCGGGACAAGCTACCTGCCTCTGTGTTTCAGATTGGGAAGGCTTACAGAAATGAGATCTCTCCGCGCCAAGGCATGCTGAGGCTGCGAGAGTTCACTCAGGTGGAGGGCCAGATATTCCTTCTAGAGACTGACGAACATGAGTGGCCCGCCTTTGAGGATATACGAGATGAGAAGGTCCCTCTTCTGCCCATTCAGGTTCAGGAGAAGGGAAGTGAGAAGGTTTCTTTGGTTGAGATGTCTGATGCCATCAAGAAAGGGTATTTCCAACAACCTGCCTACGCGTGGTGCGTCTATCTCACCTATGCAATATTCCGAGAGATGGGGTTTGCAGAAGAAGTGATTAGGCTTAGACAACATCTATCAACGGAGAGAGCCCACTACGCTGCTGATGCTTGGGACGTAGAGGTACTCACTCGAAGCTATGGATGGGTTGAGTGTTGTGGAGTTCACGACCGTGGCAATTATGATTTGACCCGTCATCAAGAGTTCTCGAAAGAGAAGCTGAGTGTGAAGGTCAACAAGCAACCTGTAGTGCCAGAGGTGCTGGAGATTGCCTTTGGTGTTGAGAGACCCCTCTACTGTATCAT
>CAYFTD010000272.1:0-6512 GCA_964345915.1 uncultured archaeon | reverse complement strand
GGCAGTTCATTCACAGACAACTCGCCATGTTCATAGAATTCTTTGAACTCGGTCCGGTGATAGCTCAGTCCATCAAGCTGCGTACTCACGTCATTCAGCAGGGGCTTCACTTCATCGAGAGCATCGTCGACATTCTGCTTGTAGTAATTGCTGATCTCTGAAACCCTGTTTGTGACCCCTTCGATGAAGGGGAATTGTCCCGGAGTCCACCTATTGTAGTCTATCAGTCCGCTCGTTTCGGCTGCCATCTTTCGAGATACTATCTCAGCTTGGTTGCCAACCCTGTTCTTGATTGCAGGAAGCTCCTCTTGGATTGTTTCAATCTTGTCTTCAAGCCAATGATAATGCAGGAAGTTGGCCATCCTCAAAGAAACAAGTATTCTCTTAGCTGAGTCCAAACGATTCGCGAACTCGCGAAGCCTAGTATGGCCATATTGAATATTCATTATTGCATGGCGAAGGTCCTGCGCAAGACTTCTTCGCTTTTCTTCGAGAAGGACTATTCGACCTGAGTGGCATCTGGGGCACATGTCTTCGGTGCGTCGACCGGAGCCTATGTTCTCAGATTCACACTCAGGACAGACATCTATCTTGTCCTCATCGAACGAAATCGATACAGAGTTGTGACAGTCCTTGCATACTTGGTATTCACTTGATCTAGGTTCCAGGCACTCAGAGCATAGCACAGTGCCACAGTCCTCACACATGTGACTGGCATTGTTTCGCTGACATGAGGGACAACGTTTTGACGATGAATCTAGGGTCAAGTGTATACCTCCTATGTCCAGTTCTGTAACCAGTGTAAGCTAAGAATAACCCGTGTATCACGCTCGTATTAGTAGGTCTTCTGAGTATGAGGTCACAGACAACGTCAAAAGAAAGCTGCCAGTCCATATCAGTTATAATGGATTCACACGATTTGAGTCGGCATCACTGACATCACCGTGATGCCAATGGAGAATCTTGCACAAGCCGCAATAGAAGTGGCTCTAGATGAAGGCGCATCCTTCGCGGATGTGCGGATCGAGAACACAGTCACTACGATTATCGAGATGACAGACGGTGTTACTAAGAGGTCCTTAGCGTCACGTCTCCGGGGCGCTGGAATTCGTGCCTTTATAGATGGGGCTTGGGCTTTTGGTCAAACAACTGATTTGACCAATGAAGGGATGCGAGAAACAGGGAGGTCTGTAGCCAAACTGGCTCTTGCAACGCATTCCAAAGTGGCTGAGCAGTTCGACATAGATGGTCCGACGTTCAAGGACCGCATTGATTACCGGGTGCGAAAGGCGTTTGATGATGTAACGTTTGAGGACAAGATGATCTACGTCAAGATGATTGATGACCAAGCCAAGTCTTTCGACAATCGAATCATCAACACGCGAACAGTGTATGGTGACCTTTGGACTGAGCTCTACGTTGCCAATTCCCTGGGCACAGATGTCCGGACCACGAACGCACTACCTCGAATCATCTCCGTGTCAACTGCTAAGGACGGTACCAGCAGACAACGTGCTTTCAAGTCGCACGGCGTCAAGGGCGGCTTCGAAGAGCTCGAAAAAGAGAGGCCGCAGAACATTGGCGAGGAATCTGCAACGATGGCAATTGATTTGCTTTCTTCCGTCGCAGCGAAGGGTGGTAACTATGACGTTGTCATGGATCCGGTGCTGAATGGCGTGATGGTTCATGAGGCCTTTGGACACGCATGTGAGGCAGACAATTGGCCTGCACACACAACAGTCCTCGAAGATAAGGTAGGGAAACGAGTGGGTCCTGAGCACCTGAACCTCAGTGACGATCCAACAATGCCTGGCGAGCGTGGGAGCTTTGAGTACGACTGGGAAGGCACGAAAACGAGTAAGAGACTCTTGGTAGAGAATGGAATATTGACAGAACTTCTTCACACACTAGAAACTTCTGTCCGGTTGGGGATGCAGCTGAACGGGGCCGGAAGAGCACAGTCCTTCATGCACTCACCGTTGCCCAGAATGTCCAATACTCTGATGGAACCCGGCGACTGGGATGTTGATGAACTGATTGCTGATACCGGAGAGGGAATCCTTCTGTGCAGCTTCAACTATGGTTACACCGAACCATCGAAAGGCCAATTCATGTTTCAGGCCAGTCATGGCTTCCTCATTGAGAAAGGTGAGATTGGACAGATGGTGAGAGATGTTTCTCTTGCGGGACAGATTCTAGAGGTGCTTCCCAAGATCGACGCTGTTGGCAAGGATTTCAAGATGGATGCTGGCACATGCGGAAAGAATGGACAGATGGTCCCGGACATGTCTGGAGGGCCGCATGCTCGTATCAGAAGCATTCCGGTGGGGGGCATGTAGATTGAAAGACCGTCTTCTAGACATTGCGCACAAGGCGGCTAAGAAGGCTGAAGGCTTTGGAGCAGAACAGGCAGAGGTGTACATAGGTTCAATGCGATCTTTCTCCATCGATGTTGAGAACAATGCTATAAAAAGCGCGTCCGACAAACGCGATGCAGGTTGCGGAATTCGCTCCGTGGTGGGCAAGAAGGTTGGATTTGCCTACGTCACGACGGTCCAAGAGAATGACCTGATAGAAGCTGCAGAGAAATCCGTGAAGCTAGCGAAAGCCTCTGTTGAGGATCCTCACTTCGTCAGTCTACCATCAGCTGAGGAAAGCTATCCAGACGTGAAAGACCTCTTCGACCCAAGAATTCAAGCACTGGGCTCTGAGGATGCAGCAGACCTCATTGCGAGGGGAGTCGATGCCACCAGCATTGCACTTGAAGGATACAAATTCGCAATCGAGGGGAAACTTGGTGCCTCTACAGGTACCAGGGTTATTGTCAACTCGCTTGGAATCTCATGTTCGGCCGAATCGACATCCACGTGGATGTACATGTCTCCGACCATCAAGACTGACACGGACCAGACATCGAGCTACGAGCTACAGGTTTCCCGTACACTCAGGGATATTGATCCCGATTGGATTGGTCGAACTTCTGCGAAGAATGCAGTGAGCAATCTTGGAGCCAAGACAGTTGAGGGTGGTGACATGCCAGTCATACTAGCTCCTCTTGCATCGGGTACGGTTCTTGGAAGAGGCTTCGCAGGAGCAGTCAACGCCGAAGAGGTACAATATGGGCGGTCGTACATCTCAGATGCATTCGGAGAAGAAATCGCGTCGGCGTCGCTCCGTCTTGTTGACGATGGGTTGCTGCCTGCAGGTGTTGGCTCACGGTCATTCGATGCCGAAGGTTTCCCTTCACAGAAGACCGAAGTAATCGAGAATGGGGTTCTGAAGGGCCTGCTCCACAATTCATACACAGCCAACAAAGACGATGTCAACAACACGGGAAACGCTAGTCGACCATCGTATTCTGGTATACCATCAATCTCAACATCCAATTTCGTGGTGACTCCTGGCAAAGGCTCACTTGATGATTTAGTGTCAGAAGTTGGAAGAGGGATTCTGTGCCGCAACACGGGTGACCGTCCGAACATGACGACTGGTGACCTTAGCGCGATGGTGATGGAGGGTGCGTATTTTGAGAAGGGGGAGATTCAACATCCGGTTAGGAGCACCCTGCTGGGCATAAACATGCGGGATCTTCTTCAGCGTGTTGAGATGGTTGGTGAGGACACAAGAGTTTCTCTCTCAATCATAAGTCCGTCCATAGTGATATCCTCGGCTAAGGTCAGCTCAGGCTAGACTACATTCTCTCCACGACAGGAATTCCAATCAGCCGCAGACAATTGGCCATAGTTGTCCTGAAAGCCCTCACGAGCTCGAGTCGGGCGGCCCTAAGCTTGGGCTCTGCTTTCAGAACCGGACATGAGTCGTAGAACTTGCTGAACAGCGTTGCGAGTTCGTAACAATATGCTGTCATATGATTTGAGTTGAAACTTGTCCCCCATACTTCTTTCCTGAGTCCACGTGCGACCTCCAAGACTTCTTCAGGTAGTTTGGCGATAGCTTTCACGAGAGCGAACTCTTCGTCCTTTGAAAGAAGTGTAAGGTCGACAGTCGGAGCTCTATCAGTTCCTCCCCTCTCGAGAATCCTTTGCGCCCTTGCATGAGAGTACTGGAGATACGGGGCGGCATCTCCGTTGAAGTCAAGTGCATCATCCCATCTGAATGTGATCTTCCTGTCTGGTGATGCTTTGAGAAGGTGATATCTGACCGCGCCCGACGCGATCATTGTCGCCACACGGTCTTTGAAAGTGGCATCTTCGTCGGGGTTCCGTTTCTCGACTTCCTCTCTTGCTAGCTTCTGAGCCTTGTCCAAGACTTCGTCACTCGAATATCCTATCCAAGTTCCCTCTCTTCCTGAGAAATCTACACCCTCAAGCCCGACGAACTCGTATGCAATGTGATGCGAGTTCTCGCTTTGCTTCTTGAAACCGAGGAGATCCATGATGGTGTACACAAGTCGCTGCGGTTGAGATTGGTCGGAGCCGACGACATTGAACACAAGATCAATCTTGCCGAAGTCGTGTGTGGTACCTTCCGTAGCAGTCTTGAAGACATCCTTATCGTTTGGCTGTCTTTCAAAGACTTTGTAGAGAAACGGGTCCTTAACTATCCCGAACTTCCACATCTGGAATGCGACATCGGCGCCTGTGTACGTTCTGGTTCCATCTGACCTGAACAGTACCTTGTAGGGATCCTTTATGTCTTTGAATTCGTCAATGTTCCGAAGGTCCGCCACGACACATCCTGCCTTGTCACCCTCTTCTGGAACAAAGATATTCTCGCTTTCCAGCATCATTTCCCTTGCACGAGCAAGGAGCCCACTGTGCGCAATTGTGCTCTCCCATATCTGGAGGTCATGATATATGCCCAGACGGTAAGCAGTCTGACACTGAGCCTTTAGACACTCTGTCACCATCTTTTCGCTTCTCTTTGCTGCCGCTGTATCGAGGTGTTCAAGGTCCCTTGAAACCTCCCTAATCTCCACTTCGATCTTCTCGTCTGTTTCGAATTTCTCCTGAGCATCCACATATAGACGCCCTAGGTAGTGATCATACTTCTCCTTTGGCTTGGTCTTCTTTTCCTGCATCAGACGCCAGAGCAGTTGGGCAATCTGAAGACCAAGGTCGTTTATCCAGTCCGTTCTGATGACCTCGTATCCAACAGCCTCGAGGATGTTTCCGAGAGTATCACCAAGTACTGCATTTCTAGTATGACCGATGTGCCACGGCTTTGAAGGATTTACGGCTGGTGATTCTATGAGGGCACGTTTTCCTGCGTATTCACGGGTCCCACCATACTCCGGACCAAGATTGTCCACTGTGTGTATGGTAAGGTCTGCAACCGGTCCTCTTGACAGAAACAGATTGATGTAGGGTCCTTTGACTTCTATTCTATCGATGATGGGTTCCGTATCCGCCTCCCGCTTCAACTCTTCAGCCATCTCAGCTGCAATCTTGGCCGGACTCTCCTTTCGCTCCTTGGCAATGCAGAAGGCCAGGGTGATGGCGAGATCTCCTAATGCTGAGTCCGGAGGAACCTCCAGATGGCCCCTGACAGTGTCCAACTCGACTCCTGCTGCTCTTGCTATCGTTTCCATCACTAGGTCGACGGCATGAGCCCAGGGATTGTCAATGGCCTTCTCACCACCCAAGATACAATTCACCTCACTGACTAGGAGAATGCTTTGCTTGGCTCATAAATGAAACGCTAGACATGCTTGATCACCGTACCTAAGGCACGAATGGCGATAGTATTCGCACGAGACATGTGCTATATATTATTCAACTATACAATGAAAGATTTCAGAGAAAGCGGCAAAGAGTTTATAATGATTTTTTGTCTGCGCAACCTGTTCTCTCTGAGAACTCGCGCGTCACCAACACGTGCCCTTTCAACGCCATGGGTGGGCACACTGCACCGGTATCCACAACTGCTCTGACGGCAACTCTATCTCTGGATAGGGATTGCAGGGAGATGATTGCACTGGCCAGCAGACAGGCGAAGACAAAGAGATCCAGAGATAAAGTACTTGGTGCGGCCAGATATCTATGTTCTACCTGTAGCTCAGACGAAGTTTTCATTGATAGTACCAGGGGAGAGATAATCTGTTCAAGCTGTGGGCTTGTTCTTTCTGACAGATCTATTGACATGGGTCCTGAGTGGCGTGCGTTCACTGCCGATGAGCAGAACGCCCGGCAGCGCGTGGGGGGTCCTACTGACTGGAGCAAATTCGACCAAGGGCTTACGACAATAATCGGACGTCAAAATGTCGATGCCTCAGGAAGGAAACTGACTTCTACGCGAAGAGCACAGATACATAGGCTGCGAAAGTGGCAGATACGCACCAAGGTACATTCCTCTGACAAACGCAACCTTGCGGTTGCAATGACGGAACTCCATAGAATCAGTTCTCAATTGAGTATCCCCTACTCGATTCGAGAAACTTCTGCAGTGATATACCGAAAGGCTCTCCGAAAGCGGCTCACCCGAGGACGGACAATCCTTGGAATGATTGCAGCTTCACTTTACCTCGCTTGTAGAGTGCATCAGGTTCCACG
>CAYFTD010000271.1:0-2233 GCA_964345915.1 uncultured archaeon | reverse complement strand
GCCATTCAGTGATAAGGTGAAGATTGCCAGAATGGAGGAACTCAGAGAGGCAATGGGGCACGGATTCAATAGTTTCCTTTTGGATGAAGAATGCGGTGACGTTCTGAGCTCAATGGTGTAGACGAGGCCCAGAATACTTTCGGTAATGTCTCTTAGGGGGTTTATATGGGGACCTCTAGAACAAACTATGATGAGAATGGTTCGTCAGCATCGAAGTCCAAGAGGCTTGTTTGACCCTTACTACGTTCCTGAGAAGATTCTTCATCGCGATCGGGAACTTGGGATGATAGATGGTATCTACAGAGACAGCTGCCAAGACGACTACGGAGTGAACTGCTTGGTTCACGGGATTACTGGTGTCGGAATGACTGTCTTCTCGCGTTACTTCCTCACAAAGCTGACTCCGAAACGGTTCGACGCTCATACTGTATACGTAAATGCTCGGAGGAAGGACGTCCTGGAGATTGTTGCCGAGCTGAATGACAAAATCCACAGAGAAACGAATACTCCCATCACTGTGGCATTTGACATGGATGTTCTGTGGATGCAGTTCAAGCGTACTGCGGCGGCGACGAACAAGAAGACAGTGTTCGTCATCGACGGTATTGATGAAACCAATGAGGAAGTCTACTCAAAGCTGGCGCATCTCTCGAAGGAGATTCGAGCAAGCACAATTGGAGTGCTGAACAGCCATGACTATCGCCTTCTCACAAAAGGTCCGGCCACCAAGATGGCATATGACTTCGAGATTCCTCTGGACACCTACACACAGTCGCAGCTCTATGAGATTGTGCGAATGAGAGTTGAGGACACGTTTCCATTGGGTCTGACTGATGAGGTTGTCAGATACATAACAGACTGTGTGATTGAGTTTGACGCCGGAAAACCCAGAACCTCGATAGAAGCACTGAAGGCACTCTGGCCTCTCGCGACAAGTGGACAGGAGATCACATCGGATGCTGTAAGGGCGGCTACTTCAAAGATCACGAGTACAGTGCAGGACATGGACTACTTGGACACAATTGAGGCAATCAGCATGAACGACTTCATGACGCTGCTCGTTCTAGAGAGTATGACACAACACCTGATGACATACAAGACTGAAACCTACATCGACAGACAAACACTCAATGAGCTAGTGATGATAAGGTGTGAAGAACAGGGAGTCCGGTTCATTCCTGAGGATATAGAGAAAAGTCTTCAGACGTTGATATTCCAGAGCGTCGTGTTCGAGTCCGGTTACTCGAGAAACCTGCTCTATCTCATCACGCCTCCAGAGATACTTTATGATGCAGCCCTCACCCTGAGACGAGAGCTCAATAGGAGAAAATGAAATGGTTGTGGGCCGGATCACCGGCCGCACAGCCTAGGTCTACTGGGCCTTCTTCTCGGCGTACTCTTTCTTCACCCAGTCCTCGGTTGGTTTGTTAAGCGCCCCGACCTCGCCATCGAAGTCGGTTGGCTCAAGAACTGCGATCCAGCCGGAACCGTACGGATCCTCGTTCAGGAGGCCAGGATTGTCCTTCAGACCTTCATTGACCTCGGCGATAGTGCCCGAGAGCGGGGACTTGACCGGGCCTGTCCATTTGCCCGATTCCAGAGTGCCAATGCTGCGTCCTGCCGCGATTGCCTTCCCAGCAGGTCTTAGTCGTACGAACTTAATCTTCCCTGCGAGATCCATCCCAAAGGTCGTGAACCCAAGGCGAACCTTGCCGTTCTCCTTCTTGACCCAGATCTGGTCCTCTGTATAGAACAGGTCGTCTGGCCACTCAAACCCTTCATACGTAACCATAATGTAGTCACCAGAACTGGGGACTGCATGGCTCCTTTTTAAGTCTACTACTTTAACCAATGGCTTCGAGCTCAAGTCGTGAGTTTCAGCTAGTCCTCATTCTCTCCATTGATTACTCGTCGGACGTGCTCTGCCTCTTCGACATCAACTTCGACATAGACTGGGCCCGAGTAGCCGCAGGTCTTGTCCGAGCAGTAGTAGGTCTTGGGGACCAGCCAACCGCTCACAGAAGACTTCGCCTCTCGAATCTCAGAGCTCCCACATCGAGGGCATACGCGGATTTTCTGCGTCTTGGTCATTTCTTTCCTCCCGGCTAGGTACACATACCAGCACACCGACCATTTAAAGAGTCTCCCAAATTCGTTCGCCAACCCGCGGATTTTGGGGGGTGGATAAAAACCACAGTGGGCACACCACTGTGAGATGAAGGGAACTGAGCCG
>CAYFTD010000270.1:0-13635 GCA_964345915.1 uncultured archaeon | reverse complement strand
TGATTGGCATCACAGCACTACGTGATGCAGGGCTCGTGAATGTAGACATCTCTGCACTTTGTGACATTGATGAGGACGCTCTCCACAGTGCAGCTGAGCTGTTTGGTGCAGCCAACACCTATCTGGACTTCAATGATCTCATCAACGATGAAGCTGTTGACATAGTCTACGTGTGCACTCCGACTAACAAGCATACTGACATTGTTAAGGCGGCTGCTCGGGCGAAGAAGGACATACTCTGCGAGAAACCGCTTGCACACAGCTGTCCTCAGGCTCGAGAGATGTTTGCTGTGACGAAAGATGCAGGAGTGAAGGCTGGTTCAGGACTTGTCCTGAGATATGACCCATTCCTTCTCTATGCCAAGAACCTAATCGAAACTCGGAACTTCGGATACCCCATCCTGGCACATATTCGTGTCGACCAACACTTCCCGATCAACCACGGATACTACACACAGTGGCGTGGAAATCACTCAATCGCAGGTGGAGGAGCACTGATTGAGCATAGCATCCATGACATAGACGTCCTTCAGTGGTTTCTTGGTGACATTGCCAGTGTCTATGCTAGAGTCGGCTTCTTCTCAAAACGAGAGGTGGAAGACCAAGCATCTCTAATCCTGACACACAAAGATGGTGCAGTGAGCACTCTGGATTCAATTTGGCACTCCTTGGACCGTCCCAATGAGCGAATGATGGAGTTCTTCTTCGAGAATGGATTCATAGGCATAACTCTGGAGGCTGGAAAGAGGTGGTTGGACTTTCAGTTGAAGGATGATAGCCCTGTGCGAGTAAATGTTGAGGATGCCAACAATGTGCTACTGAAGGCCCTCGGAGTTCACTCGAAGAACATGGCCCCTGAAGCATATGACGCTCTGACGGTGGTTGGAACAGAGAGATACTCCGCACTCAGCTATGCGTTCATCAAGGCAGTCCAGTCAGACACAGACCCTTCTCCTGATTTCTCTGATGCCATTGCTGCTCACAGAATTGTTGACGCCGCCTACGAGTCTTCGGACAAGACGCGTGCGGTAGATCTACTCTAGACTGATGCTGCCATGAAACATCCTCGTCGGACAGCCTTAAGTAGGAACGACTAAAAGCGTGACCCGAGTCCCCAATGCACGAAACAACCATTGATAGAGTTGACCCTTCCGATTACGACGTGATAGTGGCAGGAAGCGGCGCAGGAGGTCTCCTGACCTCTCTTGCTCTCACAGCCGAGGAGAAGAGAGTTCTAGTTATCGAAGAAGCCGAGCGTTTGGGTGGAGTCTGGCACGGGTACTGGGTAGATGGATACCGTGTAGATCAAGGCCTGCACATCATCACGCGTGTCAAAAGAGGCGCTTTTGCTCGATTCATGAATTCATTCTTAGACCCTCCTCCTGAGTTCGTACTTCATGAAGGTTGGTTCTTTAGGGTCCACGACAAGGTAGGCACCATTCCATCTACTATAGGTGAAACTCTCAGATGGCCCTTGACTGGGATACGTGGCAGACTTGGACTGGCAAGAATCGGAGCCAAGATTAAGACTATGAGTCTTGAAGAGATGGAGAAGTATAGGAATATCTCGTTCCAGGAGTTCATGGAATCAGAAGGAGCCACAAACCAAGTAATGCTTGATGTGATGCAGAGTGCCATCTACATGGCCGCAGGAGTACCAATTGACAAGGCATCAGCATATGAAGCACTGCGTACGCTGAGGGATACTGACAAGGAGAGCAGTAGAATTCAGTCAGCCAGGAACCTTCTGTTTGGGAGCGACGATTATGACGAAGGATATGTGATCGGTGGAATGGAGGGTCTAGTCAATAGAGTCGCAGATGCTATCTCAGGCGACTATGTCTTGAACTGTCCTGTGGAGAGAATCTTGGAACAGGATGGGAAAGTCACTGGTCTGGTTGCTGCAGGCAAGGAACTTACGGCAAAAACAGTTGTCAGCAACATACCGCTATGGTCAATGGACAAGATTGTTACCTCTGACCGACCCAATGTTATGAGGTTCTTTGACAGTTGCTGTCGAATGAAGTTCACACGCGGGCTGACACTTTGGCTAGGACTAGACAAAGTCGTAATCGGCGACCGCAAATCGAGAGTAATAGTCCATCCACGTCCTGAAACGTGGCTAATCTCACTCTCCAGCTTTGACCCATCGTGCGCACCCGAAGGAAAGGAACTCGTGGGTGCCGCTATGATCCTGCCAGATGGTGCGGATCCGGCGGAGATTGTTGCGAAGGTGAAGGAGGGCAGTCTAAGTAAGTACCATCCCGAGCTTCTGGAGCACGTCAAGATGGAGCATATGCAAGTTTCCTACGCAACACGTGCCGCCCTAATCCCCGGGCAGACCGACTTGGACCGTCCTGGACCGAGAACTCCAGTGAAGGGGCTCTACATTGTTGGCACAGACACTGCTGGAGAAGGTGTTGGACTGCAGCAGGCTGCAAATTCAGCTCAAGGTGTCGTAGAAGTGCTCAAAGATGACCTCTGGTCGTAGTCTTCACAGGTAGTCAAGCATTCACCTCTGAAGTTCGAACATAGTCTTCTCTGTTGACAACTACTTAGAAAGAGGAAGATATAATCTCTCCATGCTATATTCCTATGGCGGACGTCAACATGATTCTATCAATCCTAGTTGGAGTTGCATTTCGGAGGTATCTTCCGAATGACTTAGACCATCTTGTTCGTGCATTGGTGGTTGGAGCGGTTCTTGGACTGCTCGGTCATCTTGGCATGGTCTATCCATTCTTCATCTTAGTTGACCCTGATGCAGTCACAATTCCAGAGGTGACCGCGTTTGGCTTCTACTTCTTTCTGCCCTTCCTAAGGATATTCACCTTTACATTGCCCTTTGATGCACCCTTTGCAGTGGGTCCTCCGTTTGTTACCATCCTTTTTGTCAGCATCAGTCTTGTAGGAGTCCTGATAGGTCATCGGATAGGCCCTGAGAAGAGTGAAGATAATCTCTGGCCATCCAATGAGTAAGGAAAACTGGAGATGCCCCTTCACACTATCTAAGGTTTGCTAGCCATCAGTGAGAACATCAGGGGGAGGCTGTCTTCATTAGATGGTAGAACCCACCTCCTATCCTTACGCTTCTTGAGGAAGGGCAGCGGTGTCCATGTTGTAAAAGGAAACTCGTTGAAGAAATCAATGTGAAGACCTGATTCTATCAGCGAGTTGATGATTTTGGAGATGCTATGATTCCACTCATAGGTCACCATGGTCTTCAGTTCCGCGGAATCTGCATAAGTGGAACTCTCTTCGAACCTCAACGGCTTCTCGGGAGTGAAGTATGGATACTTGAATCTGGGTTCTTGTATGCCTTCTTCGTCATCGAACACATATGCAAACGGATGAAACTCACGAATATAGAAGAAGCCGCCCTTCTTCACAAAATGAGAAATCACCCTTGCCCATTCCTCAAGGTCTGGTAGCCAGGACAAGACCCCCTCCGAGGTGAAGACTATATCAAACTCCTCGTTGAGCACCTCTGGGAGTCTGTAGATGTCAGATGAAATGAATCTAGCTTCCAGTCCAATTTGCCTGCTGAGATCTTTCGCCAGCTCGACTGCTTTCTCCGAGAAATCCACTCCTGTTACCTTGGCACCGAGTCTGGCCCATGACAACGTGTCCATTCCGAAGTGACACATTAGATGCAACAGGGTCTTGCCATCCACATCTCCCACTTCGTCTATTTCTATCGGGTCAAGGGTCTGCTTCCCCTTGAGGAAGCCTTTCACATCGTAGAACTCACTGTTCTTGTGGACGTCAACACGGTCATCCCACATCTCTTTGTTTGCTTTGATGTACTCGTCCATATCGAAGGACCTCCTCAGATGAGCGACAGATTGCAGTCATTTTCCATATAGTCTTAGCGAAAGTCCTTTATCTCCCCGATGTGCGCCACAGGTCGACTTGGTACAATCTGTGTTGGAGTGACCGCTAATGACCAAGATGATTGAGATACGTTGGCACGGAAGAGGAGGACAAGGCGGAGTCACCTCTGCAGAGTTGTTGGCCAAGGCAGCCCATATCGATGGGTATGAGGGTGTACAGGCATTTCCATACTTTGGAGCAGAACGCAGAGGAGCCCCAGTAAAGGCATTCACGAGGATTTCCCACTCGCCCATCAACGTTCGAAGCCAGATCTATGAACCTGACATTGTTGCAGTTCTTGATCCGGGGATCATCGACCTAATTGATGTCACTGAGGGCCTAAAGGAGAACGGCAAAGTGATTGTGAACATCGCTAAGAAGCCCTCTGAGCTGGACCTTCAGGGACATGTGTTCACTTATGATGGCACAGGAATAGCACTGAAGCACAATCTTCTCGTGGCTGGTCTACCTGTCGTGAATACAACTATGCTAGGCGCTTTCGCCAAGGCAACAGGACTCGTCAAGCTTGAAACTGTTCAGGGTGTAATCAAAGAGAAGTGGCCTGGCAAGGTTGGAGAGAGAAACGCCTTGGGTGCAAAGGAAGCCTTCGATTCGTGCACTGACTAGAGCGCCCAATGACGCAGCCTGCTCGAAACGTAGTTTGTACTAGATTTACCTGCTCAGGCATACATTCGCTCATAGCCGCGTTGAGATATGCTTGGTTGCTTGCGCCTTATGCCCTCTACCTGCTGAGCCACTTCCTCCATCTTCCTTCTGACCTGTTCAGCGCTTTTCTTCAGCTCATCGACATCGACGCCAATTTTGTAGAGACGGTCAACGGCCTCAAGCAGTTGAATTGCGCCCTCGGGGTCTGGCATTACAGGAATTGCAGGCGTAAGAAGTGCAAATCCCACCATTTCTCGGCAAAGGGTTTCAGAGAGTATTGAACCTGCAATACCAGTGATTATCCCCTTCTGCAAGATCTCCATCTTCTCGTCTTTCCCTAGCTCTGCAATCTTCTCTTCCTCAGCTGCATAGAGGACCTTCCGGTCATGGGGTATGCCTTGAACGGGAATCCCGTCAAGTACTACTGTTTCTTTGACTCCGATCCCTGCAGCCCAGTCCAACAGTGCTGAACTCACAACATAGAGGCCATCTTCAGCAACAGGTAGTTCTGCAGTTACTACGAGCAAGTTCTTCTCCTTCTTCCCATAGATTCTGAAAGGATGTCGCAGTCTACCATCCATGAAGATAGCTGCAGATGGCATATACCTTGACCTGATATGAGCCAGTTCCTCCATGTTGAATTGCTCAATCAGTGTGTTGGCCGCAATAGTCCCAATAACACCAGCTGATGGGAAGCAGCAAACAAGCAACGGCTTGTCCATCTCAATATCCTTCGTCTGGACAACCTGCGCCTCAGGAGCGCCCAATACCAATGCATCACACGGTTCACTCATTCGCCAAGTACCTCGCGGTACCAAGAGTCTGCGCCAATATTAACCTTCAGATGAATGGGTCTTCATCACCACTGAGCGACAAGGCTTTCTTGAAAGGCCGCCAATATGCCTTTATCAGTCCGGGTGCTGAGCGGAGAGCTGAGTACAGTTCTCAAGAATGGTGTGTCAGATGAAGTTCCGCACTGAAGGAATCATGCCTCCGCCCATTGTGAAACTGATTGAATCGGCTCAGAGATATGTTGACTCTCCAGACTTTCTCAATCTGGGTCAGGGCCTTCCCGGTCATATTCCTCCTAGTGCAGCACTCAATGCTCTAGGGAGCCGGCTCCTCCACCCCACTACACACAGTTATACGCCTGACCAGGGACACTTGGAGTTGAGGGAGGAGCTTGCCATCTACCTGCGGCAGCATTGGAACATTCCAGCTGACCCAGAGAATGAAGTCGTAATAACCGCGGGCGCGAACCTCGCATTTGCAGGAGCGATGTTCACCATTTTGGAACACGGTCAGAATCTCATAATGCCTACGCCGTACTACTTCAATTCTGTAATGGCGGTTCGACTCGCTGGGGGTCAGGTGAAAGAGGTGCCCGTGAACGAGGAGTTCCAGCCCGTACCCGAAGCAATTGAGGCAGCCATTGACGAACAGACATGTGCTGTGTACTTAGTCTCACCAAACAACCCAACAGGGGCGGTCTACAGTCGAAACACTGTTGATGCGATTGTAGACATGTGCATTGACCGAGATCTAGTGCTCATCTCAGATGAAACATACGCGAGGCTCGTGTTTGACGACACATCTCACTACAGCCCACGCTCAAGGAGCGATGCTGCTGACCGAGTCGTGACACTTGGTAGCTTCTCCAAAGACTTCGGCATGAGTGGTTGGCGTGTCGGTTTCATTGTTGGTCCTCCAGACTTCATGCAGGAGTTCCTCAAGGTACAAGACACCATTACTATCTGTGCACCCACGGCAGGACAGATGTTGGCTCTGGAGGTCCTGAAACACAGTCTTGACACGATTGAGTCGGACATCGAGCGCATGAGCCATTTGAGAGACCTGGCCTATCTTCGAATTCGAGAGATTGAAGCGTTCGAAACCCATAGAACGGCAGGGACTTTCTACGTCTTCCCGCGGGTGAAGGAGTGTTCAGACTCTCGTTCGCTTGTTCTTGACATCCTTAGGAAGTCCAAGATGCTGGTACTTCCAGGAAGCATCTTTGGTAGCGCCGGCGAAGGCCACATTCGCATCTCAATAGGACCACTGACTCCTGAAGCTGTCGATGAAGCCTTTGACAGACTTGCAAACTACTTTCGAAACGGCTAGAAGGAATGGTACTTCCACCATTCCCATTCAGTAACCGTTTCATTGGCGTACTCTCTCCATTCCTCCTGCTTGACCCTGATGAATTCGTCTAGGAGTGGAGATCCGATTGCGTCACGAATCACAGTGTTCTTCTTGAGGTGACTAAGGGCCTCCTGCAATGAGGCGGGCAGCATCTTGATTCCAGACTTCTTCATCTGTTTGTCAGTTAGGCTGAAGATATCCTCACTACGAGGTTCCGGTGGTGACAAACTACGATTCACGCCGTCCATTCCTGTGGCAATGATGGCTGAGAATAGGAGGTACGGATTTGTCATGGCATCGGGCGATCGGAACTCGGCAGCAGCTACGTTAGAGTCTTTGAAGAGTGGAATTCTCACTAGGGCGGTTCGGTTCATGAAGCCCCAAGTGATATACACAGGCGCTTCTTGGCGAGGGACCATTCTCTTGTACGAATTCACTGTGGGATTTGCCAATGCTGTCAAAGCGGGAGCATGCTCAAGAATCCCTGCGATGAATTGGCGAGCCGTGTCAGATAGAAGGTCTCCATCTTCCTTTCCAAAGAGATTGCGGTTACCATCCCAAAGCTGTAGATGACAATGAAGACCGTTTCCAGCGGCACCTTCGAAGGGTTTCGGCATGAATGTCACGTCCATGTCCTGACTCCTAGTGACGGTTCTGGCAAGGTTCTTGAAGACAAGGATGAAATCAGCCATTCTACGGACTTCGTCGTAGGCTATCTCAATCTCCTGTTGAGCTTCGCCGACTTCATGATGGACTACTCCAGGTTTCATTCCCATGCTTTGTATCGCTGTTGCTATCTCCAATAGGATGTCTGATCCGGGACTCTGTGGATACGTGTCTGCGTAGCCTGCCCCGTCGATTGGTTCGCCATCTGCTGTTATGAAATGGAACTCAGGCTCTACTTTCACCCTCAGCTCGATGTTTCCCGTAAGGTATCTTTCACAGACTGAGTGAAGAACACCTCTCGAATCTAATGGATACCAAGATGCGCGTCCTAAGTCTTCACCTTTCTCGAGAACGAAACACATTGCTGCAGCAATCCTCTGCGCCGAGTAGGGAAGTTCCATCAAAGAATCTGGGTCTGGGACTAGTCGCAAGTCGGATGCTTCTACTGCTGACATGCCTACAATAGAACTACCGTCAATGCTGGTGCCCTCAACAAGAATGGGGTCCCTCGCGATGTCTTGGAGAGATTCAGCTGGCTGGCAGGGTACTGTCATTGCTTTGAGACGCCCGAGGATGTCCACAAACCTCAGTTCCACGTATTCGATCTTTTCAGACATGCTTCTCACCGCTATGCGGTCGACCAAGCTTCGCAGAGGCCTCAGTCTTAAAGGTGTTCCGAGGTGTGGGCCTTCGCTTCACCTCTCTAACCCAATAGAGCCACAAGATTGAAGCCTTAAGGGTTGGAGTCTGAATATGAGGATGATGAGAAAGGGTCTCCACATTGGCACAAGTGGCTGGTCGTACGTCGACAAGACTGGCTGGTTAGACGTGTTCTATCACTCAAGAAAGTCGCTTCTCAAACAGTATCTCGCAGTGTTTCAGACAGCCGAAATCAACTCGACGTTCTACTCACTCCCGAGACCCACATTTGTAAAACACCTCACAACTCTGAAAGCTGACAAGTTCTTCACAGCGAAGATCCCGAGGAAAGTTACTCACGACCATCGTCTTGAACTCAAGGGAGAAGGAGGAGAGGTCTTGAGCCAGTTCTTCTCATTGATGAAACCTTTGGAGAACCGACTTGCAGCACTGCTCATTCAGCTACCTCCATGGGAGATTTCTAAGATGGCCAATCTCGAAGTGTTCCTCTCGGAGCTGGATCCTTCATTTCGCTATGCAATCGAGTTCCGTGACGAGAGCTGGCTATCCAACTCTGTCTACAAGCTGATTGAGGACTACGGCACTGCCTACGTCATCGTTGACGAGCCAAAACTACCCGTTGATCTGCGTGTGACTGCAGACTTTGCCTACATTAGGTGGCACGGTCATGGCACGAGACCGTGGTACAACTATCGATACTCTGTAGATGAGCTTGAGAAATGGAAACCACGTCTGAAGAACATCACGGATCGGGCTGAATCTGTCCTTGGCTACTTCAATAATCATTTCAGTGGAAATGCGCCCCTCAACGCCCTACAGATGCTCAGTCTGATGGGCACTATAAATGAGCGGCAAACCCAGAAGCTTGAGAAGATGGTAAGTCACATGTCTGTTGAACAGACTTCGCTTGAGGACTTCTGACTAGTCCTGAGCGAAATAGGAAGAGAAAGAGAATGGGACTTGTGCGCTTAAGCAATGTTCCAAGTAGCAGAAGCTCACCAAGGTCCGGCGGGATAGTGGGCTGGATTCTTTGACTTCATTGTTGTTCAAAGTCTTGTGGGGTTCCAGTGATGGGAATCCCTATTGAGAAGTCGGTACGTTGGAAGTAGGTCGGAATGTACATTTCCTGCAAAAGGCACTGTAATCTAAAGAGGGGTTTGGATGTGAGGTTAAATAGCCAGAAAAGGGAACTAGGAGTTCAGCTTGTTCTGATTTTGCTGAACTATCTTGTTTCCGTCCTATTATTCGGTCAAGGTCTACGTACGCGTTGAGTCGCCGTCAGCAGTCCTACGTGATATGTAAGTCGGGCCTGTGCCTTGCAAGTGTAATTTACGATTGGTAACCAAAATACAGAGCTGGGCTACAGAATCGAATTACATAAATAAGGGCTAGCCAAGTATTCAGAAACAGTTCAAAATCGCAGTTGAGGGGATCATAATGGACAGTCGTCAGAGAGTCATGGTCGTAATTGTTGTAGCTGGCGCACTAGTGCTATCAATTGTTCTAGTCCCGGGTTTCCTGGGTCTGGGACATCAAGCGGCCAGCGTCGACTATGTCAAGATAACTGTGCTAGTAGATAACAATGCCAATGGAACACTCAATTCTCCTTGGGGTCTTGCTATGCTAGTCGAAACAACTGATTTGGCGATCCTTTTCGATTCTGGACCTAGTCCATTTGCTTTGGAGAACAACTCTGCATCACTTGGTATAGACCTGGAATCAACATGTGACTTGGCTGTGGCGTCTCATCAACATCCGGATCATGTCGATGGACTCTCCTATGTGTCAAGCATTCACAATAATCTCACATTATACACACCATACTACGGATTCACGAGATACTGGATGAACGGTTTCTTTGCGATTCAAGTCGAAGACACCGTTGAAGTTTCATCCGGGATATTCATTATCAGCATGGGCTTTGAGCAAGCATTGGTCATCAATGTACGAAGTCTGGGTTTAGTGGTCTTGGCTGGTTGTAGTCATCCAGGAGTTGAAGATATCGTTGCTAGAGCGATTGAAGTTACACACGTGGGCAGTGTCCATATTGTCATCGGTGGATTTCATCTGCTGCAGGCTAGCCAAGAAGACATTGGAGATGCCGTTGACTCACTTGTTGGATTGGGTGTGCAAAACATCTACCCAATACACTGCAGTGGTGAAGGAGTGGTCTCATATCTTGATTCTAGCTATCCTGCAAACCTTGGTGTAGCAAGCGTTGGATTTCAAATCGTTCTGGATGAAACAGTCAATAACTAGCAGGAGTCTTACAGGAACCTCCGAGATGCGAGTCGCCCGCAAGCAAGGCAGCTATCTGACCCTCACTACATGACGCAATCCTCTGCCACCTCGAAAGCCTAATAAGCGGCATAATGCGTTCTTGCTTTAGATTAAACGGCAATCTAAATAAAACTATTATTCAACTCTCTCCTGTCCAAACTTTGATAAGAATTTGAATCGGAAACAATTACGGGTATAATCATAATGGTAGATTTCTCATTCACTACTATTCTGATTCCTCTCCAGCAGAATTTACAAAGAATAATTCCACTCATTTTTGGAGTCAACCTATTGCTTCATTTCATTCTTATCATTTCTTACCTCGGAGTTGCTTGGAATCGAAGTGACTCCGAAATAGGCGCTCTCAGAGCAGGAAAGGTTGTTCTTGGTCTTTACATTGCATTTCTGGTCATTGATGCTTTGATCTACATTGTCGGGATACTACTCGGAAGTATGCCTTATTTACCAATCACACTTGGTAGTCTGCTTTGGTTCTTCATTTTCTTTGGTCCTCCTGCCTTCTTGATGTATCTTGATCTCCAATCACCAGAATTCTCGGGACTCTACAGGTCACTATCTAATCCAGGTTTGGTTTTGTTGATATGGCTAGTAGTGATAATTATCGCAGGGGGATTGACAGGGGCGACAATCGTTTACTTTTGACCACATGCATCTTGATTATATGATTAGTATACGTACGTTACTCCAGTGAAATGTGCAGACCATTGCCGCCTCGAAAGCCTAATAAGCGCGCCGAAGGGTCGAGTGCCGAAGTAGGTGGTTGTGAAAGTGAGCTTCAATGAATTTCCAGAAGCGCAGGTGAAGTCACCGATTGGTGTTCGTACTCGACCGGGTCGAGGTTTCAGCGTTGAGGAGACTAAGCAGGCCGGATTGAATATCACTGAAGCTCGCCGGATGGGGCTGATTATAGATCTCAGACGTAAGACAGTCCATGCGGAGAATGTGGAATCTCTAAAGCAATACGCCAAGGAGATGAAGGCTATTGCTGTGGAGGTCTCAAAGCCTAAGGCCAAACCCAAGGCCAAAGCCAAGCCAGAACCCAAACCTCCGAAGAAGAAGCCTCCAAAAGAATCAGAGGCCGCGGTAGCAGAGTTGTCTTCCTTGAGAGCTGTGAAGAAGGCAGAGGCTGAGAAACTAGTGGCGGCAGGCATTGCAACTCTTTCGGACCTAGCCTATTGTGACATTGATAAGGTTGCCAAGAAGACAGGCATCGATGAGGACAGAATCGTTGCCATGGTCAAGGCGGCCCTAAAGAAGATGTAATTGGCACCTATGCTCAGAGGGGGTAATCGAGCTGGACTACTCCCGGCTTATCGGCGTCTTGCAGAAGCCTTTCGACGTAGGCCGTCCAGTCATTATGCCAGATTTCTTTGTTGACCATTTCGTGATTGGTGGTAGTTTCGAAGACTTCAACCGGGGACTCCGCCAGATGGCTGAACAGGGGGGTGGAAACCTCCTTGGCAATACACAATTCATCCGCAGGGGTGGTAATGCTGTAAACACGGCTTCCGCCCTTCTCGAACTGGGCATTGATCCGGTCCTGATTGTCACTACTGATGACTATGGCGCAAGAATACTACCAACTCTTGTCCATCAGGACCTCGACCTCTCTCACGTCCATAAGGATGGTAGGCTCTCCTCAACAGTTTCAATTGAGGTAGACTTCGAAGGACGACGAGTAAACCTGATGGTCAGCGACAGTGGTTCGGCTGCCGATTTTGCTTTCTCAGACCTCACCAGAGATGATCTTAATGCAATTCGTGATAGCAGCCTAGTTGCACTGCTGAACCTGAATCATAATGCCGATGCACCAAGACTCGCTGTGGAGCTGTTCGAGGCCGTTTCGGAGTCTTCGCCTGCCACTAAGTTCATCGACGTTGGAGACCCCTCAGGAAACCAGGGAATCATTGAGCCACTTGCTAGACAAGTGTTGTCGGACGGGCTTGTTGACATCATAAGTCTGAATGAGAATGAGGCAAGATGGTTCGCATGGGCTCTGACAGGGAAACAAGACAGATGGAAGACCCTGTCACCAAACCATGAAGATTGGCTATCTGCGGCACAGTTGGTATCCAAAGAAACAGGTGTAAGGGTCGATTTGCACACTCAATTCTTTGCCGCGACAATAGATGAGGAAGACCTCACTGTCGCACCTACTTTTCGGACCGAGTGCAGAGTTGCTCTCGGAGCAGGAGATGCATGGAACGCTGGGAATATTCTCGGAACACTCCTCAATCTATCAAAGATTGACAGACTGGCTTTGGCTAACTCTGTTGCAGCACTCTATGTTTCGTCGGACACTGCTTCACATCCGTTGCTAACAGAGGTGATTCAGCATCTCGGGTCTGAACCCTCCCTTGAGGAAATCGGCGAAAGACTTGTTAGACGTAAATGATAATTGCTGGATTGCTACTCATGGAATGTCTAGGGCGTCACTGACTTGGAATTAGAGCGTGTCCTTTCCAAATTGAAGTTCGATGAACAAGTCAGCGGGTACGCTCTTATAACAAACGATGGTCAACCATTCCTGTCCTTTTCCCTACCTGAAGATGTCCTACCGATGGTTCAGGGAGCTCTCAGAATCCATGGAGGCTCCTTCAATCTGATCAATGTTATGACAGATAGGGGCATTGTCATTCTCGCAAGAGTTGATGCAAACTGGGTTCTGGCTGTGCTCTTCTCTCCGGACCTCCAACTCGGAGTTGCCTTGCAGAAGACTAAGGAAGTCGTCGATCTAATGCAAACCGTCGTACTGCCTCCTCCACCCACGCCAATTCGTCAACGAGTTGTGACAGAGAGTGCTACTACCACCGAAACGGCTTCAGTACCGGAACCACCCCGTGTTGAACCAAGGGTGGCAGTTGAAACTCCATCGGTAGTGGCTCCTCCCTTGGTCGTGGAGGTCCGCCATGGATGTGTTGTCCTTCGAGGCGCACTATTCAATGAAGCGATGACTCTCGATGCCACACTGAACACTGAGCTCAAGGCGAAGTTCTCCAATCTTGGTATTGATGTTCTACTCATGGTTGATGACAAGCGGACTGCCTTCAAGATATCCGAGAGTCTTGGCAGGACAACCGAGCAGGTCTTTGAAGTCATTAAATGGTGTGTCCAGAAGCAGATTATTTCCATCGAGTGTCCCGAGGAACAGGAAGCTGGAGACATCGAGATTGTGGAGCTACCTCTATTCGAGGGTGACCTCAATAAGGTCAAGAAAGAGCATAGAGAGCTCTTGGGGATGTGCAATGGTGAACGTACGCTTCAAGATATCTCTAAGCTCCTAGGCATTCCGTATTTCAAGGCATTACAAAGCATTATACCCTATCG